>SYCH01000165.1 GCA_005787025.1 Actinomycetota bacterium
CGTTTCGCCACGCCGTCCGATCTGAACTGACACGAGAAGAGAACGAAGATGAAGAGCGTACGAGTCCTGACCGGCACCGGCATCCCGTTGCGTCGCAGCGACGTGGACACCGACCAAATCATCCCCGCCGATTGGTTGACGCGCGTCGAGCGAACCGGCTTCGAGGTCGGATTGTTCAGCGCGTGGCGTGACGATCGTGATTTCGTGTTGAACGATCAGCGTTACGCGGGTGCCAGCATCCTGGTCGCCGGGCCGTCGTTCGGAGTGGGCTCCAGCCGCGAACACGCGGTGTGGGCGATCCAGCAGTACGGCTTCGATGCCGTGATCGCCCCCAGTTTCAGCGACATCTTCCGCAACAACTGCACGAAGAACGGACTGGTGCCTGTGGTGGCGTCACTGGAGACGGTGGAGAAGATCTGGGCCGCCATCGAGGCCGACCCGTCCACGCAGATCGTGGTGGACATGGAGCGTCTGCGCGTCGAGGTTCCGTCGGCGGGCATCGAGGAGTCGTTCCCCATGGAGCCGCAGAACCAGCACCGTTTCCTGAACGGCCTCGACGACATCGGCATCACGTTGACGCACGCCGACGCCATCAGCGCGTTCGAATCACGTCGCCCCGCCTGGCTGACGAGGTGATCGCACCCTCGACGATCAGTCGTCGAGGAAGACGGCGAGGCTCGACAACTTGGGGTCGTTGCTGAACACCTCGACGGCCTTGGTGATGGGCATGCGCATCGTGCGCTGAAGGATGGTCACCTGGGTGTGTTGGTTGTACTCCACCAACGTGACCGCCCAGCCGTCGCGACCCGCGCGCGCCGTGCGGCCCGATCGGTGCAGGTAGTCCTTGTTGTCCTTGGCCGGTTCGTAATGAATGACCGCGGCGATGTCGTCGATGTCGATACCGCGGGCCGCCACGTCGGTGGCCACCAGAACGCTCAGCGAGCCCTCGGCGAAACTACGCATAGCCTTCTCGCGTGACGGCTGCGCCAGGTCGCCGTGAATGGCCGATGCGTTGATGCCCAACGCGATGAGGTTGTCGGTGACACGGTCGCACACGCGCTTCGTCTGACAGAACACCACGGTCTTGCCGGCACCGCGAGAGATGGCGGCCACCACCTTGTCCTTGTCCATGTGGTGGACGGCGAGCCACAGATGGTGCATGGTGCCCACGGTGTCGGTGGCGGCGTCGATGGCCACCTCCACCGGGTTCGTCATGAACTGGCGAATGAGGTGGCCAACGTCGCCGTCGAGCGTGGCCGAGAACAACATCGTCTGGTTGCGACCCGTGCAGCGACGCAACACCCACTCGACCTGCGGGGTGAACCCGTCGTCGGCCATGCGGTCGGCCTCGTCGAGCACCACCACTTCGACGGCGGACAAATCGATCTCGTCGGACTTCAAGAGGTCGATCAATCGAAGCGGCGTGGCCACCACGATCTCGATGCCCTTGGCCATGGTCTCCACCTGTTGGTGGCGACTGGACCCGCCGTACACGGCCAACACCCGTCGATCGGAGTGACGGGCCAGCGGTTCGAGAACCTCGGCCACCTGCACCGCGAGTTCGCGAGTGGGGACGAGCACCAGACCCAGTGGACGCATGGGTTCGGCCTTGGCCGAGATGCGCGACAGCATGTGAACGCCGAAGGAGAGCGTCTTGCCCGAGCCGGTCTTGGCGCGGCCGCACACGTCGTGGCCTTGCAGCGCCACCGGGATGGCTTCGATCTGGATGGCGAACGGATTGGCGAAGCCGCACGCGGCCAAGCCGGCATCGACTTCGGGAGGAACTCCGAGACGAGCGAATCCGGTGGGGGTCTCGACGGGCGGAAGGGCGTTGATGGATGTGAGTGGTTGCGCGGGGCCGGAAACTTCTTCTTGTCCGGCTGGGCGAGGAGGACGGCGTCGCCCCCGTGGCGCACCCTTTCTGGGGGTGGGTTCAGTCATGTTGGTCATCAGGGTATCCCCTGCGATCGGCAACGGTGCGTCCGTTGGCGACCGATGTGTCCCCACGTCGTACTGTTTCGTCCATGCGCGTGCCTTTGACGATCATCGATCACATCCGCCGAGCCGAACTTCTCTACCCCGAACGCATCGCCGTGGTCGACGAACCCGATCAGCCCGCGGAGTCCTGGGGAACCCTCACCTACCGACAGATGGCCGAGCGGGCTCGCGCCCAAGCGGCGGGCCTCGACGAATTGGGTATCGGTGTGGGCGAGCGCGTGGCCATGGTGTCGCACAACTCGGCGCGCCTGCTCACCAGCTTCTTCGGTGTGTCCGGGTCGGGTCGCATCCTCGTTCCGGTCAACTTCCGTCTGGTGGCCGAGGAAGTGAAGTACATCCTGAAGCACAGCGGGGCGCGAGTGCTGTTGGTGGATCCGGAACTGGAAGAAGCCATGAGCTCCGTGGAGTGCGAGCACAAGTTCGTCATCGGCAAGCAGACCGACGACGCGTTGATGCGATTCGGAGTGGAGCCGAAAGCATGGACCCCCGACGAGGACGCCACCGCCACCATCAACTACACCAGCGGCACCACCGCGCGCCCCAAGGGCGTGCAGTTGACCCATCGCAACCTGTGGCTGAACTCGGCCACCTTCGGCTGGCAGATGGGCGTGAACGACCGCGACGTGTACCTGCACACGCTCCCCCAGTTCCATTGCAACGGTTGGGGCATGGTCTACGCCGTCACCGGAATGGGCGGAACACACGTCGTGTTGCGCAAGGTCGACGGCGCCGAGATCCTGCGCCGTATCGAGTGGCACGGGGTCACCATGTTGTGCGGGGCACCGGCCGTGGTGAACGCGATTCTCGACGCCGCCGCTACGTGGGACGGACCGATTCCCGGTCGTGACCGCGTGCGCATGGTGGTGGCGGGTGCTCCCCCGCCCACGCGCACCA
>SYCH01000166.1 GCA_005787025.1 Actinomycetota bacterium
ACAACTGATGCAGAGCGTCTCGCGCGCCGCCAACTCGTCGGCGAAGGCGTTGGTGAGCGCGGGTCCACCGATGACCGCGAAGGGCTTGTAGTCCTCGACGATCCGCTGGGCGTCGGCGCGCGCCGTCACCTCGTCGTTGGCATAACCGGTGCTCTCGTACGCAACGTACTTGATCGTGCGTCCGTAGAACTCGTAGTACGTCTGGAAGTACTCGATGAAGCCCTCGATGGTCTCGGACTCCTGAGCGTTGGTTTCGTCCACCTTCACGGCCGCGGTGATGTAGTTGATGATCGGGTCACTGTCGGGACCCAAGTAATGGACGATGGTGATCTCCTCAGCGGTCACACCGGGACCGGTCTCTCCACCGTTGTCACCCTCGAAGGGCGCCATGCACGTTGGCGCGAAGTAATCCGGAACCGCTAGGGCACCGCGTTCCACGTCGCACCGCGATCCCCAGTCGATGGTGTCGGCGATTCCGAGTTCGGTGGCCTCGTCGATCGAAAGCGGGTACTCCCAATCGGTCGACCCCGCCGGCTCCGACGTCGGCACCGAATCCGACGGTGCCTCGGTTACCGCGGGTTCGGCTTCGTCGTCCGAATCCCCGCCGCCCGACGACAGAACCACCGCCGCGACGATCACGATGACCGCCACGATGGCTCCGATCGGGCCCCATTTCTTCAGCGACGAAGATCCTCCCGATCTCGTCTCACCACTGCTCGCTGGTTGCATGGCTATCCCCCTTGCCCGGATCGGGCGATCGCGGCACTCGACGTGCCGAGGTATGACTCGATGACTGTCTGATGTGCAAGTACCCCCGCCGGAGGACCATCGGTGATCACCCGCCCCTGATCCAGGGCGATCAGCCGGTCGGCCACCGACGACACGAATGGTATGTCATGTTCGATGATCAAAAGTGCAGCCCCCATGCCGTCGCGCAAGCTCCTCACCACCGGAGCCAAGGCCTCCACCTCGCGTTGGGCCAGCCCCGAAGTTGGCTCGTCCAGCAGGATCACACTCGGACGGTGCGCCACCAGGCACGCCAGATCGACGACCCGCCGGGTGCCCGTCGACAGTTCGCGCACGAACTTGTGCTGGTAGTCCCCCAAACCGAGGAGATCCACCAGCTCGTCCACGCGCCGGTGGATCGAACGCTCCGATTCGAACGCCGGGGGCAGGTACATGGCCGCCACCATCGCGCTCCGACTCGACACCCAACGTTCGAGGGACACCGACAGGGTTTCGCGCACCGTGAGCTCGGGGAAGAGTCGGGCGTCCTGGAACGAGCGACCCAAGCCAGCAGCGGCGCGCGCCGGTGGAGACGATGAGGTGACGTCGCGCCCGTCGATGTCGATCCGGCCATCGATCAGCGGTGTGAAACCGGAGATCAAGTCGAACAACGTGGTCTTGCCGGTACCATTCGGGCCGATCATGCCGACGATCTCGCGAGCGTGTACCCGCAGGCTCACACCATCGACCGCCCGAATACCTCCGAACGCTGCGATCAACCCCTGAGTTTCCAGCACCACGACATCGGACCGTTCGGGTGGTGACGACTTCGACGGAGTGTCCGGAGCCTGCGACGAGACGGATGCCGCTCCGGACAGGAACACCGACCGCAGAATGTCCGGGCGGCTCAGCAATTCGGCGGTGGGACCGGAGAAGCGAATCTCGCCCCGTTCGAGGAAGTACGCGCGCTGGGCCACTGTCAGGGCCACGTTCACGCTCTGCTCCACGAGAACCACCGTGACGCCCTCCTTCGAGAGTCGCTCGACGACCGGAAGCATCTGACCGACGATCACGGGTGCGAGACCCAAGGAGAGTTCGTCGATCAGAAGGATGCGGGGTTTCATGATGAAGCTCATCGCCAGCGCCAACATCTGTTGTTGACCCCCGGAGAGGTTCACTGCCGACTCGTCCAATCGATCGTTCAAGATCGGGAACATCGCCAACACCTCGGCGCGGGCGGCGGAAACGCCGGCGGCGTCGCGACGTTGGGTCCAACCGGCGAGTTCCAAGTTTTCTCGAACGGTCAACGACCCGAAGACGCCCTGTCCACCAGGCATCTGCACCATTCCCAACGCGGCGATCTCGTTCGGTGGTGCGTGCGTGATGTCGCGTCCGTCGAAGATGACCGCACCCCGGTCGGCTTCGACGGTTCCACTGATCGTCCTCAGCAACGTGCTCTTTCCCGCACCGTTGGTTCCGAGCAGGGCCACGATCTCGCCCTCCTCCATCTCGAGATCGATCCCCTGCAGAACCATGCGACCGTCGTAACCCGAGTGGACACCCCGTAGCAGGAGCAACTTCGCCTGACCCTGCCGCCGGTCGTAGAGCGCCTCGGAGCGAGCGGCCGCGGACTGCCACACCTGTCCGATGTCGTCCATGATGACGTTGCCGATCGAGCGTTGGATGAGCCCGCCGATGATGAACAAGGGGATCATCACCAACATGCCCACGCGAATGGTGAACTTGTCGGCGATCCAACCGATCATCGGCAGAACCGCCAACCCGGGGATGATCCACAACGAGGCCACCGAGTACCCGGTGGCTCGAGCTCGCGGCGGAATCGCCAACGAGAGCCCCGTGAAGATCGCGGGGGCCAACATGGCCAGGGCCGCCGAGATGACGCAGTTCACCGCCACGGCGACGTAGATGTTCGGCGCCAAGGCGAAAGCGGCCGACAAAAAAGCGGCGGCGATGGACACCGAGGCCCCGATGCGCGTGAGTCCGGCGATGTTGCCGGCGAACTTCTTCGAAATCCAACGGGCCCCGAACACGAGTCCGATCAACTGACACGGCTCGGCGATGGCCGCGGCGATTCCACGGGCGCGCTCGTCGAGGCCGAACTCGCGCTCGTACAGAAGCGACGCCAACGACACGAACCCGATCAATCCCGTCGCGAGGAACGGCAGGCTCCACCAGATGCGCTTCAGCGACTGCACCTTGTGAACCGTGCGCCAACTCTCGGCGAACGACGGGGCCTCCTCCTCGGTCTCGGCCACCTCGGCGGACACGTTCATCGCCCGACGTTCCCAAAGTCCGCGAATCGGCTCGCGCAGACGCATCGCCATGACGGCGAAGATCATGGTGGGGATCATGAAGATGATGAACGGAGCACGCCATCCGAAGGCGTACGCCAGGAATCCCGCCGAGATCGGACCCAGGAACGCACCGACGGCGTTGGCCGCGCGGTGCACCGAGAAGACACTGGAGCGCGATTCGATCGGGTAGTAGTCACTGATCAACGAGTTGTGCGTGGGGTCGATGACCGCCTTGCCGAGTGCGGATCCACTGCGCGCGATACCGAAGATGATGAGGCCGGTCGCCATTCCGGTGAGTCCGGAGAACACCCCCCACACGATCGCTCCACCCACCACCAGCGGAACACGACGCGAGCGGTCGGCCCATTGCGCGATGGGCACCTGCAACGCGAGCGCGGCCACGGCCACCAGAGCCACCAAACCGAGCGTCGTGCTGAGGTCCAAGCCGAAATGATCCCGGATCTCCGGGAGCAGAACTCCGAACGCCGCGCGGTCGAGTTCGTCCACCGCGTTGAGCGCGAAAAGGATCATCAACGGGAAGATCGCCTCACCGCCGCAGATGTCACGCAAGGTCGCCGCGGGATGACGGATGCTCTGCCACAGTGAACGTTCGGTGCTCATGGGCGATCTCCTCCCCGAGTGGCGTGACCTTCGATGCGACGCGCAAGTTCGTCACGAATCCGAACGACCAACGCGCCGAGACCGCCGGGCAATGCCAACAGGACGAACAACACACCGGCGGCCGTGGACAGGAATCTCCATTCGTCGGCGGTGACGAACCACTCCATGCCACGTAGGTAGGCCGCTCCCAGCACGGCCCCGAACAACGAGCCGAGGCCCCCCACGATCGAAGCGGTGAAGACCTCCACCGAACGACCGACGTTGTAACTGGTGACGTCGAAGCTGTAGTTCAACTGGGCGTACAGAGCACCGGCGATTCCGGCCACGGCGCCCGAGATGGTGAACGCTGCCAGCTTCACCCGTAGCACCGGCACCGCATAGGACTGGGCGCCTTTCTCGTTGTCACGCAGAGCCAGAATCGCCCGACCGGTGCGACTACGCCGGATACCACGTACCGCCACCACCACGATCGCCAGGATCACGAGGGTGTAGGTGTAGAAGCGAACCGGGGTGTCGATGTCGAGCCGACCGAGCAGCGGCAGGCGTTTCACCCGTTCGTTCGGGATCCAGTCGAAGAACCGGTCGTTCAACAGCCACTCGGTGACGCTGACCGCGAAGATGAGGGTGACCACCGCGAGATACAGGCCGCGCAGTCGCAACGCCGGAACACCGACGATGAAGGCCGCCACGCCCCCGGCGACGGCCGCGATGAGCACCGCGAGAATCATGTCGACATCCCATGTGGTGGTGCACTTGGCACTCACCGCCGCACCAATGGCCACGAAGCCGACCTGACCGAGCGAGATCTGCCCGGCCCACCCGGTCAGCACGACGAGCGACAGTCCGATGATCGCGTACACGAAGACCGCGGTGATCTTGATGATCTGATCGGTGCGCAGGATCATCGGAGCCACCACCAGGAAAGCACCGATGGCCGCGAACGTTCCCCAACGCATCAGTCGGACGAGCGGCAACCGAGCCAGATGAAGGGGAAGTTCTCGTACCTCATCGGCCAGACGCCACGAGGCGGTGGTGTCCTGATCGAGACGCGTGGTTCCTTTGCGTTGCATCAACAACGCGACCATCACGGCCACGCCGACGAACGGTGCGACCAGCAAGGGGCTGTCGGCGTTCCACATGATGCCGTACTCCAGAACACCCAACGCCACCGCCGCCACGGCGATGGTGGGCAGGTGTCGGAGACGGCCGATGACGAGCGCACTGAGAGCCAGGATCAGACCCGACACCGATCCGGCGGCACCGATGGGCAAGCCGAGAATGCCGGCGCGGAGAAAGAGCGCCATGAACGACAGCGCCGCGGCGATCATCCACACGACGGTGGACAGCCAGCCGACCGGGATTCCGAGCAGGGCCGCACGGTCGCTTCGCTCGGCGGCGGCGCGCACCGCGGTTCCGACGCGCGTGCGCGACAGGAACAGGCCCACGGTGACCATCGCGACGGGTGCGACGATCAAAGCGATCAGGTCGTTGGCGTTGAGAATGAAAGTTCCGATCGTGAGCTTCCAGTCCAAGGGTGCGGGAACCCGCTCCGACGCGGCCGTTTCGTCCCACAGCTTCGGCATGGAGAGCGCGATCACCGACAACAACTGGGTGATGCCGATGGTGGCCACCGTGAGGACCAGGCGTGGTGATCGCACGAAGCGTCGCACGATGGCCAGCTCGACGATGGCGCCCAGGACGATCGACGACACGAGGCCGACGGTCAGCCCGAGGAGGTAGGGCAGACCATTGAAGACGATCAGTCCGACCGACAGTGCGGCCGGCACGTATCCCAGGTCGGCCTGGGCGAAGTTGATCACCCGATTCGCGCGGTACACGAGGGCCATGCCGACGGCCAGCAAGGCGGTGAGCAGTCCGAGCACGACCCCGCGCACCCACGCGCCCGCGGGAAGTCCGAAGAACACCAACTGAACGACCACCAAGGCGATCGCCGGCGACAGCGGACCAACGGTGCGCCAGACACTCGGACCCACGGCGCGCCACACACTCGACTTCAACGCGGTCCCCCGACTGTCATCCCCCGCCCCCCGGTCGTCGACTGTCTTACCACAACCGCGCCCGACCCCCGGACGGGAAATTGTGGCGTATGGACTGCAACTACCTCGCCTCGGTAGAGTCGCACCAATGGGCACCGTTCGCCGCCACACCTTCATCGACGCGTCCGCCGACGCCGTGTGGTCGCTGGTCGGTGATCCGGCCCGTTTGCACGAGTGGTTCCCCATCGTCGGTTGCGAGGTGAAGGGCGACAAACGCTGGATCGACCTCGCCGGCGGCCTGCGATTCGAGGAGGACATCGTCACCCTCGACCACGACCTGCGACGTTTCCAGTACTCGATCGTCAACAACCCGATCATCAA
>SYCH01000167.1 GCA_005787025.1 Actinomycetota bacterium
CATGGGGATGCTGTCGGCACGACCGAGAGCGCTCAACAGCGCCCATTCGGTGGCGCGATCGGTCTCCATCATCGCTTTGCCCGGGGGCGGGTCACCGCGCAACACGAGATGCTCGGAACGACCGTCGGCCCAGGTAACCGCGGCCTTGGCCATGAGGCGGCTGTAGCCGCCCGACATCGGTTCGTAGGCCGTCACGGTGGCCTTGTGCCCTCCGTGGGCGGAGAGAAAAGCCGCGAGCTTGGCGGGCATCACACTCGGATCGATCATTGTTCCCCCTCGTTGGTCGACGCGACGACGCGCCGATTATTGCTTGGCGCGTGGGCTGGCCGAAACCCGGTGGTTGGCCACCTGCGGTCCGCCGACCCAACCGCACAGTTGCGGATCACACTCGCGGATCTCGCCGTCGACGTGCTGTCCGTTCACGCGGAAGATGCCCCACTTGCCGTCCTTGGAGACGCGGATGTTCCCGTGACCGTCCTGTTCGTACAAGGCGCCGGAGAAGGGATGGACGATGCCCAACATCAGTCGGCCGCCTTTCGACCCTCGTCGATGAACTCGCCGAGTCGCTGATGCAACCAGCGAACCTTGGCCTCCTGGTAGTTGGCCAACGTGATGCCGGGCTTGCGCGTCGTCTCCAGACCGAGCTGGACCTTCGGCATGTTGAACACGTCCTGTTCGAACACCTTGGCGAGCATTCCGAGTCCGGGCTCGTTGGTGAAGGACTCGTCGTGGGCGAGGTGCCGGATGGTGGCGTTCGCTGGCTTGGGGCCCGAATACGGCGACAGGAACAGCACTTCCATGATGGACGAGCGGTGATCGTCACCGTTCGGTCGGAAGCGGTACACGATGCGGTTGAACGCTCCCCACGGATGGAAGTTGGGGAACACGGTGTAGTCGATGCTGTCCATCATCTCGGAATCACTCATCGTGTCGACCCGATCTCCGACGGCGGGTCGCCAACGCTCGCGCGAGGCCTGGGACGCGATGGCTCGCGCCGACCCACCTTCGGGAACCTGGATGGGACTCTCTTGGTCCTCGCGGACGTCGAGCATCGAACGCATCATGGTGTTCTCGTCGACCGGATACCACAGCAAGGGGCTGGTGCTGAGGCCGGCGGTGATGACGCGCGAGAAGTTGTCCCAGATGTCGACCTGAGAGTTGGTGTCGGCGAGGTAGTAGAGAATCTGCGGGTGCGTGGCGTTCACGTGGTACGCCTCGCTGAACGCCTCCTGGGCCACCTTCCAGTTGGCGTGGATCACCCGCGTCACGTGCGTCTCGACGTAACGATCCTCGAGTTTCCAGATGTCGAACTGCTCGCGAATGCCCCCGAGGAAATCCTCGAGGGGTTCGGCGTCGGGGTCGGGGTTGATGAAGACGAAACCGGCCCAGGTGCCCACGCGACACTCCGGCAATTGGAAGTCGTCGGGTCGTTCGTCGACGTGGGGGAAGTCCCACCTCGCGGGAACGTCGGCCAACGCCCCGTCGAGGGCCCAGGCGAAGCCGTGGAACGGGCAACGGATCTCCGAGCAGTGACCGTCGTAATCCTTCAGACGTCGGCCACGGTGCAGGCACGCGTTCGGGTAGGCCTTGATCGACAGATCGGGCTGTCGGACCACGATGTAGGACAGACCCGCGATGTCGTAGACGATGTAGTCGCCGGCCTCGGGAATGTGATCCTCGCGGCAGGCGAACTGCCAGACCCGCTTCCAGAGGTATTCCTTTTCCAGTTCGTGCCACTCGCGAGAGGTGTAGCGCTCGATCGGGATGTCGTCGTCGCCGAGGAAACGGGGGGACTCCAGACGCAACACATCGGGCACCGGATGGGTGTCGGCGTCCAGGAGGCCCTGATAGCTGACGCCGGGAGAACGTGCTGGTCGCGGGTCGAGTGCGGTCATGAGCCCATTATTGACCGTCGGGTTAGTTCCGTCCACTACGCAGGTGACAGCATGGCAGGAGGGGACGCGAACAGCGGCGAAGCGAACATAATGGTGGGACTGGTTCGCACCAAGGGGGACATAGGCATGTTGACGTATCCGAACATCTTCGAGGCACACGCCGACGAATTTCCCGAGGCCGTCGCCATCGCGTACGGGGATCGTGAGTTGACGTGGTCGCAGTACGAGAACGCCGCGGCCCGACTGGCGTCGGCGTTGTCGGCGAACGGCCTGTCCCGCGAGTCCAAGGTGGGCATGTTCCTGTACAACTGTCCCGAGTACCTGATCACCCAGTTCGCCGCGTTCAAGCAGCGCATCACCCCGGTCAACGTCAACTACCGATATCTGGACGACGAACTTCTCTACCTGCTCGAGAACGCCGACTGCGAGGCGGTCGTCTTCCACGCGAGCCTCGGCGACCGCATCGCGCGCATCAAGGATCGACTGCCGAAGTTGCGAGTGTTGATCGAGGTCGCCGACGGTCCGTCGGCGAATGTGCCCGGGGCGTCGTCCTGGGACGCGGTCTTGGCCGCCAACTCGCCGGCCCCGCGCATCGAGCGGGGCCTCGACGACCTCTACATGTTGTACACCGGCGGCACCACGGGAATGCCCAAGGGCGTGATGTACGCCATGGGCAACTTCACCGCCGGCTTCCTCGGTTTCTACACGGCCCCGATGGGTCGGCCCCCGGTGGAAAGCATCGCCGAGGTGACCGGGATGACCAAGATGGTTCACGGGCTCGGCCAGCCGGTCGCGGTTCCGTGTTGCCCCTTGATGCACGGGACGGGCGTGTGGTTGGGCGCTCTGCTGCCGCACTTGGTGGCCGGCAAGGTGGTCTTGTTGGAAGGGCGCAGTTTCGACGCCGCCGAATTGTTCCGTGCAGTCGAACGGCATCGCATCAGCACGCTCGTGATCGTGGGTGACGCTTTCGCTCGCCCGATGGTGCAGGCGCTACGCACCCAGGCCGCCACGGGCAGTCCGTTCGACACGTCGTCGGTGACGACCATCGTGTCGACCGGGGCGATGTTCTCGGCCGAGGTCAAAGCCGAGATGTTCGAGTTCATTCCGGGGGCGGCGGTGATGGACATCCTGGGATCGAGCGAGGGTGGCATGGGCCAGACGATGGCCACCAAGGCCAACGTGAACACCACGGCCAAGTTCGGGGCGATGCCCACGACCAAGGTCATCAACCTCGAAACGGGCAAGGAAGTGACGCCCGGATCCGGCGAACAGGGAATGGTGGGTGTCAGCGGCCCCGGCATTCCGATCGGGTACTACAAGGATCCCGAGAAGTCGGCCCGCACGTTCCGCGAAGTGGGTGGTGTTCGCTACAGCTTCCCGGGCGACATGGCCGTCGTCGAGGCGGACGGGACGATCACGCTGCTCGGTCGCGGCTCCAACTGCATCAACACCGCCGGTGAGAAGGTGTTCCCCGAAGAGGTGGAAGAGGCCGTCAAGACGCATCCGGCGGTGGCCGACTGCCTGGTGTTCGGTGTCGCCGACGAGAAGTACGGCCAACGCGTGGTCGGAGTGGCCTCGCTGGCACCGGGACAAGCCGAGCCCGGCGCCGATTCGGTGATCGCGCACACCAAGACCAAGTTGTCCAGTTACAAGGTGCCCAAGCAGTTGGTCTTCGTGACCACTGTTCCGCGGGCTCCGAACGGCAAGGCCGACTACGTGTCGGCCAAGAAGTTGTTCGAAGCCGCGGGCTAGGCGACGACAGGGGGAATCATGACCACCACCGATCCGGAAATCGGACAAGCGAGAAGCACGGGACCGAGCGTCCAGGATCTCCTGGCGGCCGACACGCGACCCGTGCCGGAGTCCTTGAAAGACCACTCGTACGTGCCGCAGGGGAGCGTGGACATCCCCAAGGTTCGGTACACCTCCGACGAGTTCGCCGCGCTCGAGAACGAGTACCTCTGGACGCGCACGTGGCAGATGGCCTGCACCGCCGACGAACTCGCTCAGCCCGGTGATCACGTCGTGTACGACATCGCGGATCAGTCGGTGATCGTCACCCGCACGAAAGACGGCTCGCTCAAGGCGTATCACAACTCGTGTCTGCACCGCGGAACGAAATTGCGCACGGAGTCCGGTCGTGTCGCATCGTTCCGCTGTCCGTTCCACGGATGGCGTTGGGATCTCGACGGCGATCTGGTCGAACTGCCCGCCGAGTGGGACTTTCCCCAGGTGTGGAACCAAGCGGACTCTTGTCTGCCGCAAGTGCAGGTGGCGGAGTGGTGTGGTTTCGTGTTCGTGAACCTCGATCCCGAGGCCCCGGCGTTCGAGAAGGTGGCCAGCAAGCTCATCGAACATTTCGGACGCGACTTCGCCATGGAGAAGCGCTACAAGGCCTTCCACGCGGTGAAGGAAGTGCCCGCCAACTGGAAAGTGGTCATGGAGGCCTTCGCCGAGGGTTATCACGTGATCGCCACGCATCCGCAGATCCTCGAGTTCGCCGGTGACGCCAACAGCGAATACTCCATCTGGCCCGACTCCCCGTACGTCACCCGTTTCGTCAACGGCTTCGGCATCCAGAGTCCGCACCTCGGTTCGTTGAGCGAACAACAAGTGGCCGACGCGTACCTGGCATTTTCCGCTCGTGCGTCGCGCGGTTCGGTGGAGGTTCCCGAGGGCAAGACCGCTCGGGAAGTGGTGGCCGACGTCTTCCGTTCGGTGATGGGTCAGGTGTTCCAAGTCGATCTGACACAGGTCTCGGACTCCGAGATTCTCGACGCACACCTGTATCACCTGTTTCCCGCGTTCGCCCCGTGGGCCGGCGTCGGTCAGTCCCTGACCTATCGCTGGCGTCCCGGTCCGACGGCGGACACCTGTTACATGGATGTGTTGCGAATGATGCCGGTGCCCGAGGGCGAGGAGCGACCCAAGCCCGCGCCGATGCAGGTTCTGCGTCTGGAACAGTCGTGGAAGGAAGCCGAAGGCATGGGCGGGTTGGCCGATGTGTTCGAACAGGACATGGAAAATCTGCCCAAGGTGCAATTGGGTTTGAAGATGACTGCCAAGCGCGCCAAGAAAGGTGTGTCCTTCGGCTTGTACCAAGAGGCGCGCATGCGTCTGATCCATCGACACATCGACCGCTTCATCCTCGAGGGATTGGCGGTCGACGGACGGGACTCGGCGACCGTCGCTCCATTTCTCGTGCCCGAGGGCTGAGTCATGTTGAATGAGAGTTGGGCCACGCTCTGGGAGGCACTGGCCGTCGGACAGCCCGATCACGTGGCGGTGGTGATCGGGGACACCCGCATTCGCTGGCGCGATCTCGACGCACGCGCCGCGCGGTTGGCGAGCGTGCTCGGCGGTGCCGATGTGGGCCACGACGCCAAGGTCGGCCAATTGATGTACAACTGCCCCGAGTACCTGGAGTCGGCGTACGCCAGTTTCAAGGTGCGGGCCAGCACGGTGAACGTGAACTACCGCTACCGCGCCCCCGAGATCGTTCACGTACTCTCGGATTCCGGCGCCAGCGCCCTCGTCTACCACGGAGCGTTCCGTGAAGTGGTCGAGGAAGCACGCCGTTCGCTGCCCAAGTTGACGTTGTTGATCGAGGTGGCCGACGGAACGCCGGGCGATCGACTGGACGGTGCGCTCGACTACGCCACG
>SYCH01000168.1 GCA_005787025.1 Actinomycetota bacterium
CTCGCGCATTCGATGATGCCGAACGCGTCGTAACTGCTGGCGTACGCGCCACTCTCGTCCCTCCCCACCCAATAGTCCGCGAGGTCGAGCAGAGCCGCGCCATCTCCTCGTGCCACGTCCGCCAGTGCGTCACCCAACAGGGGCCAATCGTCCTCGCTGTACAAAACCGAGATGGTCGCCGTATCCAGGACGGCCGTGTTCACTTCACGACCGTCGCGAACCACGATCGGATCAATGTCGACTTCCTTCTCGATCTCGAGCCAGTCACTCTTCACGTCACTCGAACTGAATGCACATTTCTCGGCCTCATCCTCGCACCACTTCACCCACGCATCGAACGACTGCTCGAACCCAATCGCTTGCGTCAGTTCCATTTGTTCCGGCGAGTCTCCCTGCGGATCGTATGCCGCGTCGAGAAACATGGAGCGAACGTTGTCGGGGAACAACGTGGCGTACACGCCACCCAAATACGTTCCCCACGAGATACCCAAATAATGAATCTGCTCGACGTTCATGGCCTTGCGTATCTGATCCATGTCGCGGGCGATGTTCTCGGTGGAATACAGGCCCAACTCCTCGCCGTACTTCGTCACGCACGGATCTCCGGCGTCGTACCACTCGTCGTACAGGGCTTGTTCCACGTCGTCGTCCGGTGTGTAGTCCATGAACATGAAACGATCGATCTCTCGGTCGGTCTGACACTTCAGACCCCCCGAACGATCCACGCCGCGCGGGTCGAAGCCCACGATGTCGAAGTCCTCCAAGCCGAGAGAATCGATCATGTCGGGGCCCGAGTAATAGGCGAAGTCGAAGCCGGACTCGCCGGGGCCACCGTTGTTGACCAACAGCACTCCCCTGGCCTTGCTGGACTGGGCCGGATAACGAATCAACGCGATGTCGATCGTCTCTCCCTCAGGATCTCGATAGTCCAGCGGCACGGTGACGAATCCGCATTCAACCGAGGGGTCGTCGGGAAACTCGTCACAGATCTCCCACTCCACCGGATCGGACTCGACCGGTTCGACCACCTCCGGCGTCGACGAGCACGCCATGAGTGCGGTCACACAAATCGACCCGAGAACGACGAGTTGGATACCTCGAGTTTGAGCCCCATCAGTCATCGTCGGGATCCTCGACTTCACAGACGACGTTGACGTGAGCGCCATTGTTCTCGAGTTCGGCGATGATCTCGGTGTCTCGAGTGACGACGGTGATCGTCTTCGCGCCCGATTCTCGCACCAACCGTTCGACCACCTTGAGACGAGTGGTGGCATCGCTGCTTTCGAAGTTCCAACCTCGATGCATGGCGGCCTCTACCAACTTCGCTCGAGCAGGTTCCGAGTTCGAGCCGACGATGAAAGCCTTCGCCGTTCCTCCATGTCGAAGGCTGTTCAGTTCGGCCCAAAAGTCGACTCGTCGGTCTCCGAGTATGGCGGCTGAAGAAGACTGGTCCATCACGATCAAATCCGGCTCGAGATAATCGTCATTGAGAATGAACCGCACATTGACTGGTTCTTCCCAACGGGGGGACCTGTCCAGGGGTTCCGGGGCATTGGTCTGGACCCTTCGAGGTGAGCTGTCATCGATCTCGGCGCACTTCAGGACCTCCAAATTGTGTTCATCCTGCTCGATGAAGGGTTTCCACTGGTCGGTCGAACGGAAATCACCCACCACCTCGCGCATCGTCTTGCCGAACTGTCCCTTGGGAATCTGTGTGCCCCTGAGTTCCGCGACCCTCTGGAGCGTCTCCCCGACGACCGCGAACTTCAAACCGTCGTGCAACAACAATTGGCGACTGTCCTCGCGTTCCACCAAGACCTCGAGTAGCGCGACGGCCAGCGCGCGCGGAACGCTCGAGTCCGCCCGGCGGGCCGCCACGACCTCGACGTTCTTCAGGATCTGCGCGAAGTCTTCCTTGTTGGGGCTCCCTGTGTGGCCGACGAGTGGGTTCGGGGCCGGAGTCAGGAAGGTGATCGGAGCCGTGCGACTCGGGTCGATCACCTTCGGTGTGGACACAGGAGCGTCGACTTCGACGATGTGCAATGCCATGAGGTCTTGCCTACCGAGTCGACCGAGCTTTCTCCTCAGGTTCTCCATCTTGGTGTCATACTCCGCGTTACGAATCACACTCGGCTTGCTGAAACATCCCGTGTCCTGTGAACGATGACCGAGATTTCGCTCTCCGACGAAGCTCTTCACGTCGTAACAGGCCCGCAAGATCGCGTACTCACCTTCCCAGCGCATGAAAACCGAAGGGCGTTCCTTGCCCTTTCGACCCAAACGGTCGACGGGCATCGGACCGTCATAGGGAATTCGGGCCACGAGCACGTCTCCGGGTCGTAGTCCTCTGACCCATTCCGGTTGAGCGCTGAGTACAGCCTCGGCCGCCTTGCGACCCCAGTCCGCGGTTGGCGTCTGGCTCTTTCGCGTTTCGAAAGGACTGCGCAAGGACCTCGGGAAGACGTTCTCGACGACGTGCCCCCATGGGTACGACACGATTCTCGCGCGAAACGTGTCATCTGGCATCGGGATGTCATCGCCGAAACTGTCACGTGTGACGACGCCGCAAACGCGCCGCGCTTCGTTCACCCATGCGTACGTGTTGTCTTGGAGCTGGCCGATGACTCGAACGTCGAGGGCCTCACCGTTCGCCTTCGAGACATTGTCGTCCAGGACGAAGTAATGCAGATAGGTCGCGTACTCCTCGTCAGGCGACTGAGGAACGTCGATGTCGGGGAAGACGTCCATCAGGGGCTCGGTCATTTTTTCCAGATCGTCGCGAATGGCCGACAACTCCGACATCAGTTGGTCCATCGACACGGCCAATCGCTCGCCGAGAGACACCAGGCCCTCACGAAGTTCTCGGATCGAGCCGTCGATCAGGTCCTGCGAGCTCACGGCGACCGCCGTGGTTTCGACCGCCGTGGTTTCGACCGCCGTGTCGGGCCGTGCTTGGGGCTTCTTCCACCAACGTCTCATCGCAACCTCCCGTTGGGAACATCCTGCCTCATACCTTCTCGGCTTCGGAAGGGATCGCCCAAAATAGTGTTGACGTCTCACGGGAGAATCTGACTCACCGCCAATATCGCGCGGGCGTGCGTGAGGGCTTCACCCGGCGCCAAACTCGAACCCAGTTCGACGATGAACGATGTGTCGCTGGCGTAGGTGCGTCGAAGCCACGTGGCGGCGACACCGGTGTACGTACCTCCGGGGACTCCTTCCAAAGGCAAGCCGGTGAGTCGCGCGTACTCCTCACGTACCAACTTGTCGGGACCGGTCGACGGAGCGATGCTGAAAGCGTCCTGATGGAACCAGACCGTGAGATCAGGACGTAATTCTTCGACGTATGCCACCATCGCCTGAGTTTCGGGCTCGCTGGCACTCGACGGTCCGGCGTACTCCCAATTTCCCAATTGCGCGATCGGACCCCACTTGTACGGGAAGTTGCGATTCAGATCGACCCCGTTGGCATTCTGACGCTTGTTCATGACGAGACCGTC
>SYCH01000169.1 GCA_005787025.1 Actinomycetota bacterium
GGTGTGGAGGGACATCTACCGCGAGGCCGTCGACCGGCGATACCGTTTCCTCTCGTTCGGCGATGCCATGCTTCTCGACCGTCACGCCCACGATCACTGACCATGCACCCCGTCATCCTCGACATCACCGCCACCGACGGCTCGGCCCGCACCGGCGTCGCCCACACGGCGAACGGGACCTACGAGTTTCCGTGTTTCATGCCGGTGGGCACTCGTGGGGCGATCAAGTACCTCAGCGCCGCCGATTACGAACGACTCGGGGCACGGATCGTCCTCGGCAACACCTATCACTTGATGTTGCGTCCGGGTGCCGACGTGGTCGCCCGATTCGGAGGCCTCGGGAAGTTCGCGGGATGGAACGGGCTGACGCTCACCGACTCCGGTGGCTTTCAGGTTTTCTCGCTCGAACCCAAGGTGGACGATGACGGAGTCACCTTCGCCTCCACGTACGACGGCAGCAAACATCGATTCACCCCCGAGTCGGCCGTGTCCACCCAGGAGTTGCTCGGCGCCGACATCCAAATGGTCCTGGACGTCTGCCCGCCGTTGCCGTCCCCGGAATCGGTCATCAGGTTGGCCGTGGAACGCACATCGGCGTGGGCCACGCGAGCCCGCGCCGTGCACCACCGACCCGACCAGGCCTTGTTCGGCATCGTGCAAGGCGGGATCTCGCCCGTCATGCGGGCCGAGAGCGCGCGACGAACCACCGAACTCGACTTCGACGGGTACGGCATCGGCGGACTGTCCGTGGGCGAAACTCGAGGGGAGATGTTGCCCGCCCTGGCCGCCGCGCTCGAACATCTGCCCCCGGACCGGCCCCGGTATCTCATGGGAGTCGGAGACCCGGCATCACTCGTCGAAGCGGTCTCGCTCGGGGTCGATCAGTTCGACTGTGTGATGCAAACCCGACTCGGTCGCCACGGCACGGCCCTCACCAGTCGGGGCAAGGTCCACATCAAGAACGCCAAGAACGCTCTGGACGATGATCCGCTCGATCCCGACTGTCGTTGCGAGGTGTGCCAGCGACACACGCGGGGGTATCTGCGTCATCTGCTTCAGGTCAACGAACCGACCGGGTCGCGGTTGATGAGTCTGCACAATCTGGCCTGGACCCTCGACTTGATGGCCCGGATGCGGTCAGCCATCGCCGCCGGAACGTTGCCGGATCTCCGTCGAGAGATCCTGGCCGTCTGGGGCGATGGTGGTTGAGGAGTCCCGACTCACCTGTTCAGGACCGCGGGCACCCCGATTGAGCGAGTTCGACGAGTAGGCTTTTGCGGGTCGTCCGACCCCTCCTTCGTCGAAGGAACAGCGAACAAGGAATCACATGTCGCATCTCGCCTCCCTCATGGCCACCGCCGAGCAGAACAGCGGTGGAAGCGCACTTTTCACCTTCGGATTCATGGGCCTCATCGGCTTGGCCATGTACTTCTTGATGATTCGACCCCAGCGCAAGCGTTTGCGGGCCCAGCAGGAGCTCCAGCAGGCCATCGCCGTCGATGACGAGGTCATCACCAACTCGGGTCTGTACGGCTTCGTCACGGCGATGGATGGTGACATCGTCTGGCTGGAAATCGCCGAGAACGTGGAGATCCGTATCTCCCGCAACGCCCTCCTTCGCCGCGTGAATCCCGTCGAGGAAACCGCTGGTGGAGAGCCCACCGAGCCGGCCTCTCCCGCCTCCGAGTGAAATTTCCATGACCCGACGTCGCCTCGCGATCACCCTGCTCGGCTTGCTCGTCGTGGTTTTCGGCTCTCTGGCCGCGAACCTCGTCGCGGGCAACGAACCATCGCTCGGCCTCGACCTTCAAGGTGGCGTGTCGGTCACCCAAGAACCCGTCGGCGAGTTCAATTCCGAGAGCCTCGACCTCGCCGTCGAACGCATTCGTGAACGCGTCGACTCCCTCGGCGTGGCCGAACCCGAGATCATCCGGCAAGGCGATGCGATCGTGGTGAACCTGCCCGGTGTCGACAATCAAGACGACGCCATCGAATTGGTGCAGGTGACCGGTGCTGTTCTCCTGCGTCCGGTTCTGTTGTCCCAGGTGATCACCACCCCCGACTCCATCGCCGACGGCGCGTCCACCAGCATCGCCGACTCGTCGACAACGGTGCCCGGGATCGACTCCGCCGCTCCGTCCGATGCCACCACGACCGTGCCCGGGGGGCCGTCTCGTCCGGCCACCGCCACGACCGTCCCCGTCGCCTCCGCGAGCACCACGGTGCCGTCGGCAGGATCCTCCACGACGGTGGGGGAAACGTCGACCACCGATGTCACTTCGACCGAGGTGCCTTCGGGAACCGGGACACCTACCGAAACCGAGCAGACCGTCCCCGCCGAGTTGCCGGACCCTACCGACCCCAACGCCACCGTGTTCGTGCAGAACGCCGACGGAACCGAGTTCTACCAATTGGGACCGGCCTTCGCGACCGGCGAAGTGTTCAACAGCGACGCCCAAGCGGACATCATCTCGGGCGGATGGGGCGTGCGCGTCACCCTCCGCGGCGGCGCCAGCGGAGCCGACCTCTGGAACAGCGGCGCCGCTCGCTGCTTCGCCAAGGACGCGTCCTGCCCGTCGGGACGCATGGCCATCGTTCTCGACGGCGTGGTCCAATCCGCGCCCAGCGTGAATCAACCTTCCTTTTCCGGTGGTGTCGACATCACGGGAAGTTTCACCGAAGGAGAGGCCAAGGATCTGGCCCGGGTGCTGAAGAGCGGCGCGTTGCCCGTGCGCCTGCAAGTGCAGGCCGTGCAGACCGTGTCGCCCACCCTCGGCAATGACTCTTTGCGAGCCGCCATCATCTCCGGTCTGATCGGCGTCGGTCTGGTCCTGTTGTTCATGCTGCTTTATTACCGCAGCTTGGCCGCGGTCGTGGTCATCGGGTTGCTCGTCTCGGGAACCATCCAGTGGAACGTCATCTCGCTCCTCTCGCGCACCAACGGATTGGCTCTCAGCCTGGCGGGTATCGCCGGCATCATCGTCTCGATCGGCGTCACCGTCGACTCGTACGTGGTCTTCTTCGAGAAACTGAAGGACGAGGTGAAGGCCGGCCGCACGTTGCGCAACTCGGCCGAGCGCGGCTTCAAGTCGGCGTGGAGGACGATCCTGGCCGCTGACATCGTGTCGTTGCTCGGTGCCTTCACTCTTTGGTGGCTGACGGTCGGGTCCGTGAGAGGGTTCGCCTTTTTCCTCGGTCTGTCCACCCTGTGTGACCTCATCGTCGCTTGGTTCTTCACCCGGCCGACCATGTTGTTGCTGGCCCGTTCGAACTTCATCGCCCGCCGACGCGTCTTCGGCGTCGACCCATCCACCCTGACGTCCGGAGGTGACGCGTGAACGAAACGATCTCGTCGACTCGTCGTGGTCTGCGCGGACGGCTGTACCACGGTGAAACCGCCATCGATTTCTACGGTCGACGGCGATACGGCTTCATGTTTTCCGGCCTCCTCATCGTGATCACCTTGGTCACTCTCGCCACGTCGGGACTCAATCTCGGCATCGACTTCGAAGGTGGTGTGGCCTGGCAAGTCCCCGCATCATCCACCTTCGACTCCGATGCGGCTCGTGCGGTGCTCGAGGAGACCGGCGTCGAGGTCACGAACGCCAAGGTACAGACCCTCGAGAGCGCTGACGTTCGATCGATTCGGATTCAGGTCGGAGATCAAACCGCCGAAGTCCGATCCGCGGTTCAGGTGGCCCTGGCCACGGCCGCCGGAGTCGACGTCAACGAGGTGTCGGTGAGTTCCGTGAGTTCGTCATGGGGCCGAAGCATCACCGAGAAAGCGGTACGGGCGCTCATCGCCTTCCTCGTGTTGGTCTCGCTCTACATCGCGTGGCGCTTCGAATGGCGCATGGCGGTCGCCGCCATCGTCGCGATGCTTCACGACGTACTCATCAGTGTGGGCATCTACGCCGTATTCGGCTTCGAGGTCACGCCCGCCACCGTGGTGGCCTTCCTGACCATCCTGGGTTTCTCGCTGTACGACACGATCGTGGTGTTCGACAAGGTTCAGGACAACATCGAGCGCTTCGCGGCCACCCGCACCGGAATGGCCGACATCACGAACGTCTCCATGAACCAGGTGCTGATGCGGTCGTTGAACACCAGCCTGGCCGCGGTCTTGCCCGTCATCTCGCTGCTCGTCCTCGGTTCGGGTGTGTTCGGGGCCGTCGCGTTGCGGGAGTTCGCCGTGGCACTCCTCGTCGGTTTGTTGATCGGCAGCTATTCGTCGCTCTTCGTGGCCTCACCGCTGTTGACGGTCCTGAAGGAACGGGAAACCCGTTTCCGCAATCTTCGCGGGTTGCACGCCACTGGTGCCGAACTCGAGCACATGGTGGTGACCGGAACCTCGAGTGGACTGAAGAGCGTCCGCCGCCAGGCCCAGGGCGACCAGGGGTCGAGTCCCTCGGCGCCGGTCACTCCGGGCACCCTGCTCACGCATCCTCCGCGCCCCCGCAAGAAACGTCGTCGGTGAGCAGGTCGTCCATGGAACACCTCATTCGCGCCATCGAGGATTACCCCACGCCGGGGGTCACGTTTCGCGACATCACGCCCTTGCTCGGTAACGGACCGGCTTTCCACGAGGCGATCACGGGCCTCGCCGACCGTTTTCGTTCGGTCGGAGTGGATCGTGTCGCGGGCGTGGAGGCTCGCGGCTTCATCTTGGGTGCCCCGGTGGCTCTGGAACTCGGAGCGGGCTTCGTGCCGGTACGCAAAGCCGGCAAATTGCCGTGGGCCGTGGTCCGCGAGGAATACGAACTCGAATACGGAACGGACAAGTTGGAGATTCACCGTGACGCCGTGCGTCCCGGCGAGCGAATTTTGGTCGTCGACGACGTATTGGCCACCGGAGGAACCGCCGCGGCGACCTGCCGCCTGGTGACCGGACTCGGGGGAGTCGTGGTTGGCCTGGGCGTGCTACTGGAACTGGCGTTCCTCGACGGTCGTCGCAAACTGGGTGATGTCCCGGTGCAATCGCTCATCACGTATTGACGTCGGGAGTCACCCGATGTTCCGGCATCACCGGCGCACGAACACCGCTCGGACTGGGATAATGGTGACATGACCACCGTGACCCGACTCCTTCCTTGGAGACGCCAGAGCGGTTCCCCGAACGACGAGTTGTCACCCGTCATCGCATCGTTCCGTCGTCGCCACCCCAAGTCGGGGACGGCGGTGATGACCAAGGCTTTCGAGATCGCCCGGCTCGCTCATTCCCAGCAGAAGCGCAAGAGCGGCGAGGGTTACATCAACCACCCGCTGGCCGTGGCCAAGATCGTCGCCGACATCGGTCTCGACGAGACCACGGTCGCCGCGGCCTTGTTGCACGACGCCGTGGAGGACACCGAGATCACCATTGCCGACGTGGAACGCGAGTTCGGCTCCGAAGTGGCGGCCATCGTCGATGGTGTCACGAAGCTGGAGCGCATCCAATTCGATTCCAAGGAGGCCCAACAGGCGGCGACCATGCGAAAGATGTTGGTCGCCATGGCCAAGGACCTTCGGGTTCTCATCATCAAGTTGGCTGATCGTCTGCACAACATGCGCACCATCGCCGCCATGCCGGTGGAGAAGCAACAACGGATCGCTTCGGAGACCCTCGACATTTACGCTCCGTTGGCGCACCGCCTCGGCATGCAGGGATTGAAGCAGCAGCTCGAGGATCTGGCCTTCGCCTCTTTGTATCCGAAGCGGTACAGCGAACTCGATCATCTCGTCAGCACGCGCAGTCCCGAACGTGATGTCTATCTCGCCAAGGCCATGGCCGATGTCCGCGCGCAGTTGGCCGAACTGAACATCGATGCCGACGTCACCGGGCGCGGTAAGCACCTCTGGAGCATCTACGAAAAGATGATCCAGAAGGGCAAGGAATTCGACGAGATCTTCGACATCGTCGCCATTCGGGTGGTCGTCGATTCGGTGAAGGATTGCTATGCGGCACTTGGTTGCATCCATGGGCGCTGGAAGCCCATCGTCGGCCGGTTCAAGGATTACGTGGCCATGCCCAAGTTCAACTTGTACCAGAGCCTCCACACCACGGTCATCGGACCCGGTGGCAAGCCGCTGGAGGTCCAGATCCGCAGTCGCGAGATGCACCAGCGGTCCGAGTGGGGTGTCGCCGCGCATTGGGCCTACAAGGACGGGGCCGAGACCCCCGACGTCGATTGGCTGAACCGCATCATCGACTGGCAGAGCGACGTCGTCGATCCGGCCCAGTTCATGGAGAACCTGAAGACCGATCTGGATCAGGACGAGATCTTCGTGTTCACCCCCAAAGGGCGGGTGGTGGCGCTGCCACTGGGGTCGTGCCCCGTGGACTTCGCCTATTCGGTGCACACCGAAATCGGGAGTGCCTGCATCGGTGCCCGGGTCAACGGCCGATTGGTGCCGCTCACGCATCAGTTGAAGAGCGGAGACACCTGCGAGATCTTCACCTCGAAGGTGGAGACCGCCGGTCCATCCCGCGATTGGTTGGAATTCGTCGCCTCCCCGAAAGCCCGCAACAAGATCAAGCAGTGGTTCTCGCGAGAGCGACGTGAGGATCTCATCGAGGCCGGACGCGAGGAACTGACCCGAGAGCTTCGTCGCGAGAGGCTCCCCGTGAATCGCGTGATGGAGGGTCCCCAAATCGAGGCCGAGATGGCCGCGCTCAACTACACCGACCTCGAGACATTGCTCGCCGCGATCGGGGAGGGACAC
>SYCH01000170.1 GCA_005787025.1 Actinomycetota bacterium
CCGATGAGCAACATCCTCGAGAGAACCAAACATGTCGTCGGACGGTCCTTGACGCGGGCCGGTGCTCGAGCGGCCGCGGTGTGGGGCGTCGTGTACATCGTCGTGTGCGCCACCGGTCAACGTTTCGACGCGCGGTATCTCGGCTACGGGTGGCAGTTGATTCCATGGGACGTGCTGTCGGCCGATCCGGTTCGCAGCGTCTGGTACCTGCACGTTCAGCCGCCACTGTGGAACCTGTTCCTTGGCGGTCTCGCGTGGGTTTCACCGGCGGGTGACTCCATCACGTTGCAGTTGGCCATGGCCATCATCGGTCTGGTGGGGGCGGCCGTGGCCGCCGAGTTGGCCACGGCGCTCGGTCTTTCGCGCCGATGGGCGGTGGCGGCGGCCCTGGCGGCGACATTGAATCCCGAGGTGTTCAAGGGGGTCTTCGAGCCCACGTACGAGTTGGCCACCGGCGTACTACTGATGTGCATCGTGCTCGTGCTCTCGCGGATGGGTGCGATGTCGAACGTACGACGAGGACTGTTGGTGTTGGCCGCACTCGTGACCGCGACGACCATGACCCGAAGTCTGTATCACCCGATCTGGGCCATCGCTCTGGTGGTGTTCGGTTTGTGGCTGATGCGTCGCCGCATCGACCGGCGCATCGTGTTGTCCACGCTGGCCGTGCCGATCCTCGTCATGGGGGGTTGGACGGCCAAGAATCAGTTCCTCTACGGAGAGGCCACGATGTCGAGTTGGTTCGGGATGAATCTGCAGCGCGCCGTGATCCCGGTGCTGCCGCGAGCGGACCTCGAGAAGATGTACGACGCCGGCGACGTGTCGGAGATCGCCATGATCGGACCCTTCGGCAACTACGACCTGTACGTCGACGCGATGCCACCGTGCGAACCACGTCACGATCATCGTTCGGTCACTGAGGCGACGAGAACCACGGACCAGTGGAGCCCGAATTTCAACTACGAGTGCTTCCTGCCCATCTTTTCGATCGCCGGCGACGACGCGATGGCGGTGATCAAAGAGCATCCCGAGGTGTGGCTGGAGGGTCGTCTGTGGTCCATGCGAGCCACCTTTGCGGTCGCGACGTTGCCGTCGGAGAGTGAATCGGTGGTGATGCGGGCGTTGGACACCGCGTTCTCGATTCTGCGCCTCGACATGGGTGGCGTTTTGTCCACGAACGGATGGGGGACGCCGATCTACGGATGGTTGGAGGCCGGCGTCGACTTCGGACTGCTGCTCATCCCGCTGTATTCGGCTTTGCTTCTGGTCGGGATTCGCGTACTCGTCCGTCGCTTGCGACGCCGGGTACCGGGCGGCAACGACGTGGCGTTGCTGGCGACGTCGTTCACGGTCGCTTTCACCATCGTGGTGGGAGCCGTGGCCGAACTCGGAGAGCAAGCGCGCTTTCGAACCATGATCGATCCCCTTGCCACGGTCGTGGGCGCGGCCCTGATCGTCGCGTTGGTGCGAGCAATTCGTCAGCGACAGGCGTCGCCGGTCGGCCGGTAGATCTCTGCTCCATCGACGTCTTCGAAGGCGAGATTCCCGAGGTCGACTTGTTCGTCGAGGAGATCGCGGTTGACCACCAGGAACGCCTCGCTCGACAGAACGACCACTCCATCGTGTCGCCACAGGGCACAGGGAAGGGTCGAGTAAATCGATCGCTCATCCACGGGCTCACCGGTGAGCGGCATGATCGACTGCGGTGGATAGACGGTCGACAATCCGGTGTCCCAGTGCACGGCGTCAGCGTCGTTGGTGACGATGACGGAGGCACCGGTTTGTTCGGCGACCAGAGAGTGTCGCCTCGGACCGCTTTTGTCGCTGAAACGCTCTCCGATGTCGTGGGGCGCCACCGCCACGATGGTCCAGAGAACGAGCAGGCCGGGAACCATGAATCGGGCGCGGGAGGGGATTTTTTCGAGACGGTCCACCACGATCCAAGCGGTGGCTACGAGGGCAAGAACACCCGAAGGCAACATGAGCCGATTGTCGGGAGTCACCAATCCGTCGAATCCCAGCATGCCGAGGACCAAGCCGGCAGTGACGATTCCGGACGCCACCAGAGCCAACTCCGCCGTGGCCGGCAGTCGACCGGTGCGGCGCATCATTCCGACGACCGCAACGACGATCGCCGACAACCACACCAAGGCGACGATCCACGACCACCAGCTGGCACCGTCGAGAGTGAAGTAGGTGCGTCGCAGGTCTCCTTGGCGCGAGTCGAACCATCCACCGACGGATCGCACGAGAAAACTGATGTCGTCGCCTTGTAAGCCACGCCATCCGGCGTTGTGTCCGCCGCCCGACACCGAGGCCCACAAGGCGTTGCTCGCCATTGGCGCGATCATCCCCAGGGCCAGCAGTACCGCTTTGAGGGGATTGCGATGTCGGCGATGGTGTTCCCATGCCGCCATCACGACCAACGGACCACCGATGAAACGGAGAAGCCCCAATGAGGCCCCGAGAATGACGACCGGCCGGAACGATCCACCTTCCCGGAAACGGGCCAGTGTGATGACGAACCAGACCGCGACAGCGCAGAACATGGGCTCGGAAAGTGCTCCCTGTGTGACGCACCGGGTCGTGGGAAGAAGAACGATCAGAACTCCCACCACACCGAGCACAAGAGTGTGGAGGCGTTTGGAGTTACGGGGTGCTCCGGCCACCGTCGCCCACGCAATGGCGGCGAGAGAAATGACGGTCACCAACTGCATGGCCTGTCGTACGCCGATGATCCTGCCGATCGCTCCGGCCGTCAGCGGATAGCCGAGGGGAAAGTCGACGAACGGGATGCGCCCGCCTCGTTCGGCGAACTCGACCGCATCGAAGTTGGAGAACGAGGGAGCCAAACGACTCGTGAAAGGGTGTCCGTCGGCGACGGCTTGGGCGCCACTCCAATACGAGACCGTGTCGAGGAGGTGCACGATTCCGTGTCGGAACTGCACGAGTCCCACCACGATCGCCGCCGAGGCCGCCACCACCGCAGCGATGGTGCGCTCGCCGGGGCGACGGAGCCGGTTACGGATCACATCCCGATTCTGGCAGGATGGGGACATGTCTTCCGAGGATCGCGTCTCCATTTCCATCAGCAACGGCGTCGCCGACGTGCGCATGAACCGCGCCGACAAGCGAAACGCACTCGACAACGAGATGTTCCTCGGTTTGGCTCGCGCGGGGGAGAGATTGAAGACCGAGGCCGGGGTGCGAGCGGTGGTTCTGTCGGGCGAGGGCTCGTCGTTCTGTGCCGGTCTCGACTTCGGCTCTTTTCAGCAGATGGCCGGCGGTGGTGGTTCCTCGAACAGCGAGGGCAGTCCGGGCAGCATGGCGCCGGGTCGCATCACACATCTGGGCCAGCAGGTGGCATGGGTGTGGCAGGAGATCCCCGTGCCCGTCATCGCCGCCGTGCACGGCCACGCGCTCGGAGGAGGGATCCAGGTCTGCCTGGGGGCCGACATCCGCATCGTTCACCCCGACACCCAGATGTCGGTGCGCGAGGTGCATTGGGGTCTGGTGCCCGACATGACCGGAACATTGGTGTTGTCTCGACTGGTGCGCCCGGACGTCGCGAAAGAATTGACCTTCACGGCTCGGGTGTTCGACGGTCGGGAGGCGTTCGCGCTTGGGCTCGCCACCCGACTGTCCGATGATCCCCGTGCCGAGGCTCTGGCCATGGCCGCCGAGATCGCCGGACGCAGCCCCGACGCCGTCCGGGGGGCCAAGGAATTGTTCAACCGTTTGGCCAACGACGGGGCGGCCGAGCAGTTCGCCGAGGAGCGACGGGTGATCGGTTCGCTCATCGGGCGACCGAACCAGGTCGAAGCGGTCATGTCGAACTTCGAGAAGCGGCCCGCCAACTTCGGCTGACACCCCGGTCGGTGGCATGAATCACCCCTCGAGCGGAGGAATTCACCTCTGCCATCGGGGTGGTCCGGCGATAAGGTGACCCTTGCCGTTCGGGCCAGCGTCGTCCCGAGGGTTCCATAGTTCGAACCGTCGTGTTCGTGGACCCGAAAGTGAAGACGATGCACCCCCACAACTCAGTTACGGGCTTGCCGCCCGCGCACGGTTTGTACGACCCCCGTTTCGAACACGACGCCTGCGGTGTCTCCTTCGTCGCCGACATCGAGGGTCGAACCAGTCACGACATCGTGACCCGCGGTCTGGGTGCTCTGTGCAACATGGAACATCGAGGCGCCACCGGTGCCGAGGCCGACACCGGCGACGGCGCCGGCGTCCTCATTCAGGTGCCCGATCGCTTCCTGCGGGCCGTGGTCGGTTTCGAACTTCCCGCGCGGGGCGCGTACGCGGTCGGCATGGCCTTCCTGCCCGGCAACGACCACGACGCGACGGCCGCCCAAGCGGCCATCGACTCCATTTTCACCGACGAAGGGTTGACGGTGCTCGGTTGGCGTTCGGTCCCCGTCGACCCCAGCACCTTGGGCAAGGGTGCCCGTGCCGTCATGCCCACCTTCCGGCAGATCTTCGTCTCCGATCCGGACGGTGCCACCGACATCGCTCTCGATCGCAAGGTGTTCGTGGCGCGCAAGCGTGTCGAGCACGACCTGCCCGCGGAGCAGAAGACCTACTTTCCGTCCCTCAGCAGTCGCACGCTGATCTACAAGGGCATGTTCACCACGCCCCAGTTGGGTGCCTTCTATCCCGACCTGGCCGACGAGCGCGTCGAGAGCGCGCTGGCGTTGGTGCACAGCCGTTTCTCCACGAACACGTTCCCGTCGTGGCCGCTGGCGCACCCGTATCGTTTCATCGCGCACAACGGCGAGATCAACACGGTGCAGGGCAACCGCAACTGGATGCGCACCCGCGAGGCCCTGCTGCAGTCCGACCTCATCCCCGGTCTCGAGCGCGCC
>SYCH01000171.1 GCA_005787025.1 Actinomycetota bacterium
GTGGAGATGAACGAGTTCTTCGGATCCATGATCAACATGGACGACCCCAAGCACTTCCGTCTTCGCAACATCGTCTCGCGCGGTTTCACACCCAAGGAGGTGTCCCGCATCGAGGACCAAGTGCGAGACCGCGCCGCTCGACTGGTGACCGAACTCATCGAGCGATTCCCCGATGGCGAGTGCGACTTCGTCGAAGAGGTGGCCGCGGCCCTCCCGCTGGCGATCATCTGCGACATGATGGGCATCCCCGAGGAGGACCACAAGAAGATCTTTCACTGGACCAACGTGATCCTCGGCGTGGGCGACCCCGAGTTCGTGGGCTCGTACGAGGACCTCATGACCGTGGCCCTCGAGATGTTCATGTACGCCCAAGCATTGGGCGAGAGCCGCATCGGGAATCCGCAGGACGACGTCACCTCGGCGATGATGAACGCGGTCGTCGACGGCGAGCGTCTCACCGCCCAGGAGTTCGGTTCGTTCTTCATCTTGTTGGTCGTGGCGGGCAACGAGACCACTCGCAACGCCATCAGTCACGGCATGAAGTTGCTCACCGACAATCCGGACCAACGCAAGATCTGGTTCGACGACTTCGACACCCACACTCGTACCGCCGTGGAGGAGATCGTGCGGTACGCCACGCCCGTGATCCACTTCCGCCGCACGGTCACCGAGGACACCGTACTCTCGGGTCAGGAACTGAAGGCGGGCGACAAGGTGGTCATGTTCTACGCCTCGGGCAACCGCGACGAGCGCGTGTTCGAGAACCCGCACATGTTCGACGTGACGCGCGCGGTGGCGCCGGCGCAGGTCGGCTTCGGCGCCGGTGGGCCGCACTTCTGCCTCGGAGCCAACCTGGCCCGACGCGAGATCCAGGTGATGTTCGACGAGATTTGTCGTCGGCTCCCCAACATGCGCATCACCGGCGAACCGGCCCATCTGCAGAGTTCGTTCATCAACGGCATCAAGCGCATGCCGTGCGCCTGGAACTGAGAGTTCGCGTTCAGTCCATCTCGCCGGCCAGATAGTGCCGGCGACACAGCAACTCGTACCGCACGACATCGCCGAACATCGGCTCGGGTGCGTCACTGGTGTCACCGACGACCACCGTTTCTCCCTCGTACACCACGATGCCGTTCACCACGCGAGCGTTGTGCGTCGCGCGCGAACCGCACCAGCAACGCGCCTCCACCTGCATCTCCACACGCTCGTCGGCCACCTCCAGCATGCGTCGCGTGCCGTCGAACAACAGTCCGCGGAAGTCGGTGATCAGGCCGAATGCGTAGACGTCGACACCGAGCTCGTCCACGATGCGTGCCAATTGATCGCATTGGTCGACCGAGTAGAACTGCACCTCGTCGCACACCACAAAGTCCAAGGGTGTCCGGGATCGTGCCAACTCGAACAGGTCGAGGTCGGCTGACACCTCCACGGCCGGAGCGGAGACCCCCAGTCGACTGGTGACCTGGGTTCCGTCACGGTCGAGTTTCGTGAGCAACAGGCCCCGGCGATCACGAACCGCCAGATTGTGATGGATCTGCAGGGCGAGGGTGCTCTTGCCCGAGCCCATCGTGCCGAAACTGAATCGCAACGTCGCCATGCCGAGGCAAAACTAGTCGCCCCGCTCCCACACGTCGGCAGTCGTCAGCCCGTGCGGAAGTCGGCCACCACCGCGGCGTGATCGCTGGGCTGCACCCGTCGACCGTCGATGATCTCGGGATCGACCCCAGCCAACCACGCCCGACGCGGATGCCCCATCGGCTTGGGACGGGGCCACGACACGAAGAGATAATCCAGACGACGATTCGGCCAGTTGGCGTCGGCCAGGTACTCGTTGTCGGAGCGCCACGTGAGACCGTCGCCCTCTCCACATTGCTCCCACACGTCCGACAGCACCAGATTCGCGTGACGGGGTTCGACACGGCCGGTGAGCCGTCGGATCTCGTCGCTGTCGGGCACCGCGTTGAAATCGCCCCCGACGATGACGGGTGGATCCGATTCGGAGTTTCCCCGAAGATCCCGAATCAGGTCCGCCAATGCGTCGACTTGGCGCACGCGCACCGACGACTCGTCGAAACGATGATTCAGATGCGTGCACACGAACGGCCACGCACCCCGCGGAGTGGTCACGCGTGCGAACACGGCTTTGCGATAGCCGGCGTCGGAATCCTTGCCCGGAAGAGTCACCTGTCCGTGGGATTCGATGGGCCAACGGGAAAGGATCGCGTTGCCCATGGCCGTCTCCTCGCCTTCGTTGGCGGACGAACGACGCGGGAACCACGGACCGTCGGAGACGAAGCAATGCATACCCAGATCGCGCGCGAGATCGTCGGCGAAGGTACGCACCTCGGTGCCGTTTCGCACGCCGAAAATCTCTTGCAGGCACACGACGTCGGGGTTTTCACGAGCGATCACCCGTCGTATGGCCTCACGGCGATGTTCGAAAGGCCCGAACTCGTACCAAAGGTTCCACGTCATCACCCGCATCGTGTGCGAGTCGGAGGCGGACCGGTCAGCCGGCATTGTGTCGGGAGTCGAAACGTCGTTCGGCGCTCATGGAGATGAACCGTAGATCACCCGACGGAGAGAACGAGCCCTGAATGTCGACGATCATGTGGGTGGCGGCCGACGTGTACAGACAGAACGAACCATCGGCGTCCACCGGCACCACCGCCAGGTTCGCCGCCGTGCGTCCGGGGATCACGTTGGCGTTCGACGCGGTCTCGGTGCTCGGAGACAATACCGAGCACTTGTCGGCCTGCACGTACCCCGTCCCCAAGCTGTCGGTGAGGGTGATGTTCACCAACACCGCCGAGGCTCCCGCGGGTGCGGTCAGTCGCAGGATTCCCCCCACCGGACGACGCACACCGCAACCATCGACGTAGCACTTGCGGGTGTCCACGAGTCGCGACTGAGGCGTCAAGGTGAGACCCCACTGGCCGGCGGGCGAGAACGCACCCTGCACGTCGACGATCTGGTGCAGTTCTCCGGTGGTCGCGGTGCAGAATCCGCGCGTGGCACCGACGTTGCCCACGGTGACGATGGCCAGATTCGACACGATGTCGTTGGAACCGAAGTTCAGGTTCGAGGATGTTTGTCCACGTGCGGTCAGCGATTCACAGGAATCCGCGGTGAGGAATCCACCGCCACTCGCCGTGTCGGTGACGGTCACGTTCGCGAGCAGCGACGTCGAGCCGGCCGGCGCCTGTGGCACCGGGACTCCGTTCAACGACGCCGTGGTGGCTCGACCACCGAGGCGACACGCTCCGGCCGCATCGCAGCGATCGCCCTTGCGCGTGTCGAGCACCCGCGTGGGGATCACGAGCGTGAAGCGACCCGAGGCCGGTCCCGCCACTCGTGAGGGCACAAAGAATCCCTGTGCGTCCACGATCACGTGCATCGGGTGCGAGTTGTAGAGGCAGAACCGTCCGAGGGAATCGAGTGGAACGACCGCCAGGTTGGCCACGGTTCCACCCTTACCCACGTTGCCGTTGGACCAGGCCCGTTCA
>SYCH01000172.1 GCA_005787025.1 Actinomycetota bacterium
AAGGCCCGACGGGAGCAGTTGCCCGCCAACACCGCCGGAATCGACACCGCGATCGTGTCGCTCGACAGCAAGACCGGCGCGGTGCGCGCCATGGTGGGTGCCAAGGCTTTCGTCGCCGGTCGTAACGAGGTGAACATGGCGCTGGCGCCCCGTCAGACCGGATCGAGCATCAAGATGTTCATCCTGGCCGCGGCCATCGCCGCCGGCGCGCAGGGCGACGACCTGATCGACGGCACGATGCCGTGCACGTTGCCGAACCCGGACGATCCCGACAGTCCGTTCGTGGTCACCGATGGTGTCAGTCGTCCGGTGGGTACGTTGTCCGAGATGACCTGGGCGTCCATCAACTGCGCCTACGCGCGACTCTCGCAGATCGTCGGATTGGACCGCGTGGTCGACACCACGTACCGAATGGCGAACAATCTGTACTTATACCCGGGGCGCAATCCGGAGGAGCGCGCGCCGTTGCGGCCCTACGCCAGTTTCGCCACCGGCGCCAACGAGATGAGCCCGCTCGACATGGCCTCCGGGGCGCAGACGCTGGCCAACGGCGGGCTGCACATGCAGCCCTATTACATCGAACGCATCGAGGGACCCGATGGAATGGTGTTCCAACATGCCGACGGCGGGGTCCAGGTGCTCACTCCCGAAGTCAACGCGCGTACGGTGAGCATTCTCGAAGGGGTGTTCGTCACCGGTACGGCGCGACGCTCGCAACTGGAGGGTCGCGTGGCCGCGGGCAAGACCGGCACCCAGGACAACAACACCAACGCGTGGATGGTCGGCTTCACGCCCGAGCTCACCACCGCGGTATGGGTGGGGCACCCCGATCTGTACCTGCCCATGAACGACATTCGCGAGTTCGTCGATGCGGGCGTGGACCGGGTGATCGGTGGAACGTTCCCCGCGCGCATCTGGAAGGCCACGATGGACGGAGCGTTGTTCGGTAAGCCGGCCACTTTGTTCCCGACACCACCCGCGAATCGTCGCGTGCCGATGCGTTTGTATCTCCCGGAGTCCGATTGCCCGGCGCCGGTGACGGTTCCCACCGTTCCGACGGCCACGACCACGCCTTCCGATCCGGCCGCGTCCACCACCGTGGCGCCGTCCACCACGACGTCGTCCACCACGACGTCGACCACCACGTCGACCACCACCACGGCCGTCCCGCAGCCGGGCGTCATCACCGACATCAACACCACGATTCCGCGTGGTCAGGTCGATCCCACCTGGCCGCTACCCACTTTGCCGGTCGACGAGTACACATTCGCGGCTTGTCCCTGAGCCGAGCGTCTTGTGGTCCGTGCCGGCACGTGGCACAGTCAGTCGATGGATCTACGGGCCCTTTTCGATGTGCAACGTCTCGACACGGCCATAAATCAGGCGCGTCACGCGCGGGCGAATCTTCCCGAGTTGGCGGTCCAGACGTCCGCGGCCGGGAAGTTGGGGACGATCCGGGCTCGCAGCGGAGATCTGTCGCGCGAGCAAGGAACTTTGGAATCCGAAATGGCGGCAATCGAGAAGCGTGATGCCGAGATCGCGACCCATCTGGCGAGGCTGGAGAAGCAGTTGAAGACGGTGATCGCACCGCGAGAAGCCGAAGCCCTGCAACACCAGATGAAGAATCTGACGTTCGAACGCGAGAGCGCCGACGAGCGAGGGCTCGCGATTCTGGACGCGTCGAGTGTCGCCGAAACCGCGCTCATCGAAACTCGGGCCGCCGATGCCGAGGCCGCACGGGAGTTGGCGGCGGCCGAGGCCTCGTTGCGTGATGCCGAGAAGGAAGCCGATCGGGTCATCGCGGAGTTGTCGGTCGCGCGAGCCGATCTGGTCGCGTCGATCGACGCGTCGGACCTGGCCGAATACGAACGATTGCGGGCGACTCACTCCGGCGTGGCCATCGCCGAGATCAAGCACGGCGTGTGCGGCGGTTGCCACATGGACATTTCCGCCAGCGAGTTGGATGCCATCAAGCGACTACCCGCGGATCAGTTCGCCGAATGTCCCAATTGCACCCGCTTGCTCCTACGGTAGGAGCGTGATCTTCTGGTTCATCGGTACCGCGGTTCTCTCGGTCTGGTTCGTCTTCCGTGATTCGCGATTCGACCACCGACTTCTGATCCTCGGTGTCCTGTTGCCCGACGTGATCGACGGAATCTGGGGTGGAGCACGGGCACTGCATTCGATCACCGGCAGCGTGGCGATTCTCGTCGTGGTCATGGTCGCGACCACCGGGCGAAAACCGATTCGGCGGCGACTGCTGGCCATCCCCATCGGGACCTTTCTCCATCTCATCTTCGACGGAGCATTCAGTGCGACCAAGGTGTTCTGGTGGCCGGTGACGGGCGTGTCATTCGAAGGTGCCCGACTTCCGGTCGTCGAACGCGGATGGCTCAACGCGGCTTTCGAGATCGTCGGCCTACTCCTCTGCGCGCATGCGTGGAGACGATTCGGTTTGTCCGACGCGGCGCGCCGTCGGGATTTCGTGCGCGGAGGATCGCTTCGTGAGTGACACCGTTCGCCTCGTTCTGGTGCGCCATGGTCGCACGGCGTTCAACGCCGCCGGTCGCATCCAGGGACGTATCGACAACCCACTCGACGACGTTGGACGTCGCCAAGCCACAGCCGTCGCACGCGCGCTGTCGTCCGACGTCCGCGACGGTGCGGTGGTGGTGCACAGCCCGTTGTCGCGCGCCACGGAGACGGCCCGCGAGATCATCGCGGCGTCCGGGCGCACCATCGAGACGATCGTCGACGCGGACTGGATCGAACTGGACTACGGAACGTTCGATGGATTGCACCAATCGGAGATCGAGCCGACGACGTGGTCGCAGTGGCGGGCCGATCCGAACTTCCGTCCCCCCGGTGGGGAGTCGCTGGCCGACGTGGAGGCCCGGGTTCGCGGCGCGATGGATCGGGTGCTCGAACTCGGGGTGCGGACGGTGATCGTGGTCAGCCACGTATCGCCGATCAAGGCCGCCGTCACGTTGGCGCTCGGTGTGGATTCCGGGGTGGCCTGGCGAACTCGGCTCGATCCGGCGTCGATGTGTCGCATCGAATTGTCGGCGCGCGGGTCGGCGCTGGTGGGCTTCAACGACACGTCGCACCTGACGAATGTGACGGCCTGAAATCCGCGACGTTTGCGCCACCGTTGGCGCGTGATGACTACGATTCGGAGACCGCACCTCGCGTGCCCGAACCCCTGGAGTCGTCATGCCCGAAGCAGTCATCGTTGCCACCGCCCGTAGCCCCATCGGTCGGGCCCATAAGGGCTCGCTCACCACGTTGCGCACCGACGACATGGCCGCTCAGATCGTGCGGGCTCTAATGGACAAGGTGCCCCAGGTGAAGGGCTCCGACATCGAGGACCTCATCATCGGTGTGGGTCAACCCGCCGGCGAGGCCGGTTTCAACCTCGGCCGCATCGTCGCGTTGTTGGCCGGCATCCCCGAGGCTCCCGGTGTCGTGGTGAATCGGTATTGCTCATCGTCTTTGCAGACCATCCGCATGGCCGCCCACGCCATCAAGGCCGGCGAGGGTGATTGTTTCATCGCTGCCGGTGTGGAGACCGTCAGTCGCTACGGATCGGGCGCCTCCGACACCGCGCCGAACCCCATCTTCCAGGGTCCCGGTGAGCGATCGAAGTTGCGTTCCGGTGGTGGTCAGCCCACCTGGACCCCGCCCTCCGGTCTGTCCGACGCGTACATCGCCATGGGCCAGACCGCCGAGAACGTGCGCGAGGTCGAAGGTGTCACCCGTGAAGAGATGGACGCGTTCGCCAAGTTGAGCCAGGACCGCGCCAGCGCGAACGTGGCCAACGGTTTCTTCGAAGCCGAGATCACTCCGTTGACGCTTCCCGACGGCACCGTCGTCGGCAAGGACGACTGCCCACGTGAGGGAACGACTCTCGAGGGTTTGGCGTCGTTGAAGCCGGCCTTCCGGCCCGATGGACAGATCACCGCCGGCAACGCCTGCCCGCTGAACGACGGTGCGGCGGCCGTGATGGTGATGAGCGAGACCAAAGCCAAGCAGTTGGGTCTCACCCCGCTGGCTCGCGTGGTGTCGAGTGGCATCTCCGCGCTCAACCCCGAGATCATGGGCCTCGGCCCCATCGAGGCCAGCCGTCAGGCGCTGAAGCGCGCCGGCATGACCATCGATCAGATCGATCTGGTCGAGATCAACGAGGCCTTCGCCGCCCAGGTCATCCCGTCGGCCAAGCACCTCGGCATCCCGTGGGACAAGCTGAACGTGCACGGTGGCGCCATAGCCCTCGGACACCCCTTCGGTATGACGGGGGCGCGCATCATGACCACCCTCATCCATGGTCTGCAGGAGACCGACAAGACGTTCGGCCTCGAGACCATGTGCGTCGGTGGTGGCCAGGGTCTGGCCATGATCGTCGAGCGCCTCAGCTGAGAACCGGCTCGGGCAACTTGCGCGCGAGGAAGCGCGCGAACAACCCGATCATCAGCAGACCGAGTCCGGCCGCACCGAAGATGGTGCGCGCCGAGAAGTGTCCGTACCCCCACGTGGCCAACATGGCCACGGCGGCGGCGATCAGTTGGTTGCACGCACCCGCGAGGCCTTGCGCGGCGCTCGCGCGTCCCGGGGGTGCCCCGGCGGCCAACATGCCACTGGCCGCGGGCTGGGCGGCCGCCTGGAAACTGGCCTCGACCACCCCGAACATGATGGGAATCAGCGGCACCGTGAACATCCCGTAGGTCGCGGTCAACGGGGCGATGAAAAGCAACGACACGAAGGCCACGCGAACCCGGTTCGTGCGATCAGCCATTCGCCCACCGAATCGGGAAAGAAGGACGAACGGAGCGGCGTAGGCGGCCAGACTCAGGCCCACCACCATGTCACTGGCTCCGATGTCGGTGAGGAACCGGTCCCACAAACTGTCGTAGATGCCCACCGGCAGCGCGATGGCGACGAGGAAAAGGATCGGCACCAACACCGACCGATTTCGCAACAAGCCAAAGGCCAGACGGCTCGACTCGGTCGTTCGCACGAGCGTCGGAAGGTGTTGCGTCGACACGATGAGGGTCGCGATGGTCGCCGTGGACGCGAACAGCACGAAGGGCCAACGCAATCCGAGAGGACCGACGAGAAAACCACCGATGACGGGGCCGGTGACGAAACCGGCCAACTCGATTCCACGCATCGCTCCCATTCGTTCCGACGTTCCACTGGTCGAGAGTGACGCCATCAACGCGTAGGCGGGAGGCATGAAGCAACCGGTCGACATTCCTCCGATGGCCCGGGCCAGAACGAACACCCAGAGCGACGAACCCGACGCGAACACCAAATTGGCCACGATGGCCAGCAAAGTCCCGACGATGAGGAGCAATTTGGCATGTCCACGATCGGCGAGCGGAGCGACCAACACCATCATCAGGAACGACGACAAGAAGGCGGCCGCGGCGATGAAGCCGAGGCCGGCGTCGGTGAACCCGTACTCGTCCTGCAGGTTTCCCATGAGGGCGAACACCAGGCTGTTGCTCGCCGACAGGATGAACGCGGCACCCAGCAGGATGCGTTCGGTCGTGCGGGTGGAGGGCATGCGTCGCGAGAGGGGTCAGGTGCGGGATCGAGGGCGCGCGTCAGCGAACGGATGCGACGACCGCGTCGCTCAGGCTACGCCACTGCTCCAGTGCCTGCTCGGACCACTCTTCGAAGTCCCGATCGGTGAGGGCGATCAACGCGGTGCCGATCGCGGGATCGATCCACATCATCGTTCCCGAACCGCCGAAGTGACCGTAGGTGAACTCCGAGTTCGTGACACCCGTCCAATGCGGCGCTTTGTGTCCCCGAATCTCGGTCCCGAGACCCCACGGGTTCGGGGCGTACGAGCCGAGACCGGGAATCACACCGTTCAGTTCGGGGAACTGGATCGTGGAGATCAGCGATGCCGTGTCGGAGGTGATCAACGTAGGACTCGTCATTTCGAGAGCGAAACGAACGAGATCGTCGACGGTGCTCCACATCCCGTACGCGGGGGACGACTTCGCCGTGCTGTCGGACATGCTCAAAGGTTCGAAGATCGCTTCTCGCACGTAATCGGCGAACGCGATCCCCGTTCGTTCGGCGACGTGTCCAGCCGCACGTTCGATGCCGGTGTTCGAGTACACACGCCGCTTGCCCACCCCGACGATGGTGTTCGCGGTGTCGAAGCCGTAGCCGGCGGCATGAGCCAGGCAATGTCGAAGGGTCGCGCCCGGTGGTCCGACGGGGTCGTCCAGGGTGACCGAGCCTTCCTCCACGGCGATCAAACACGCCCACGACGTGATCACCTTGGAGATACTGGCCAGGTGGAAACGGTGTGAGGTGTTCCCGTGCGTGACGATCGACGTTCCGTGAACCCGAGCGGCGGCCGCGTGGGGCACCGGCCACGTGTCGATGACCGCGAGGACGTCGTCCGAACGATCGTTGGCGGTCATCGAATCAGGCGAAGCCGGACGAACGAATCAGTTCGGCCACCCCGAACGCCAGGTCCAGTCCTTGGCGGGCATTCAACCGCGGGTCGCACACCGTCTGGTAACGATCGTCGAGGTCGGCGTCGGTCAGATCGTCGGCTCCGCCGAGGCACTCGGTGACGTTGTCGCCGGTCAGTTCGACGTGGATGCCGCCGGGCCAGGTTCCTTCCAAACGATGGGCGTTCACGAAGCCGGAGATCTCTCGGATGATGTCGTCGAAGTGACGGGTCTTGCGACCGCCGACCGAGGTGAAGGTGTTGCCGTGCATCGGGTCGCAGGCCCACACCACGGGATGACCGGAGTCGCGGACCGCGCGCAACAACGGACGCAACGCATCCTCCACCTTGTCGGCGCCCATGCGACTGATCAACGTGAGTCGACCGGGAACCCGCGCGGGGTTGAGGGCCTGACACAACTCGAGGACGAAGTCGACGGTGGTCGACGGTCCGATCTTGCAACCAAGGGGGTTCCCGACGCCGCGGAGGAACTCGATGTGGGCGCCGTCCATCTGACGGGTGCGCTCGCCGATCCAGAGCATGTGCGCCGAACAGTCATACCACTGGCCCGTCAGCGAATCCTGACGCGTGAGCGCCTCCTCGTAGCCCAGCAACAACGCTTCGTGGCTGGTGTACACGTCGGCTTCGTGGAGGGTGGCGGTGTTCTCGGTGTCGACTCCACATGCGCGCATGAAGCGCAAGGCCCGTTCGATCTCGGTGGCCAACTGTTCGTAGCGCTGACCCTCGGGACTGGATCCCACGAACTCCTGAGTCCAGGCGTTCACCCGCGACAAGTCGGCGAAGCCACCCTTGACGAACGCCCGCACGAGGTTCAACGTGGAAGCCGACTGGTGGTACGCCTGCACGAGACGATCCGGCTCGGGAACGCGGGCGCTGTGGGTGGGAGCGGGATCGTTCACGATGTGGCCGCGGAACGACGGAATCTCGAGCTCGCCGACCTTTTCGGTGTCGCTGCTGCGCGGCTTGGCGAACTGACCGGCGATACGACCGACCTTGATGGTGGGAACCCCCAGGCTGTAGGTGAGCACGACGGCCATCTGCAAGATGACCCGCAACTTCTCCCGAATGTTGTTGGCCGAGAAGTCGTCGAAACTCTCGGCGCAGTCTCCAGCCTGCAACAAGAACGCGTTCCCGGCACACACCCGGGCCAAACCGGCCTGCAGCGAGCGAGCCTCGCCGGCGAACACCAACGGGGGATAGGAGGCGATCTGCTTCAGGGCTCGATCGAGTTCGGCCTGGTCGGGCCACTTGGGCTGCTGTGCGGCGGGAAACGATTGCCACGATGTTGGGGTCCAGACAGAGGCCATGAAAAAAGCCTAACGACCCGAGGCGAAAAGCCATCGGGTCGTTTCGACGTGGTGACCACGCGGGTCACGGGGATTCAGTTCTTGGGTCAGGCGACGAAGATGTCTTCGGCCTCTTCTTTCAACCCGGCCACGGCGCGCGACACCAGACGGCGAGCCGCCTCGGCGGTGACTCCCAACTTTTCTCCGACTTCACGGAAGCTCTTGCGCTCACCGTCGATCAACCCGAAACGGGCTTCCACGGCGTACCGGGCCCGAGCATCGAGGGTGTCGAGCAACTGGTTCAGTTGATCGGTCTCGCCCTGAGCGATGATGTGATCCTCGGGGGTGGGGTCACCGTTGGCCATGAGGTCGCCGAGGGTGGCGTCGCCGTCGTCGCCGATGGTCTTGTCGAGCGACACCGGGGTGGTGAGGCGGTGCAGTTCGGCATTGGTCATGTCGAGGGTTTCGCCGTCGCCACTGGCCTGACGCAACGCGGCACGCAGGCTGGCCGAACGATCGCCGGGAATACGAATGAGGCTGGCCTTCTGATCGAGTGCGCGACCGATGGCCTGACGAATCCAGAACGTGGCGTAGGTCGAGAACTTGAAGCCGCGGCGCCAGTCGAACTTGTCGACCGCATGCTCCAGACCGAGGTTGCCTTCCTGGATGAGATCGAGCAGGTCCATGCCCTGGGGGAGGGGGTAGCGACGTGCGATCGACACCACCAGTCGCAGGTTCGCCCGGATGAAGCGATCCTTGGCCTTGGCGGCCTCGCGGATGTCGCGTTTCACGGCGGCGGTCTTCTCGCCGGCGGCGAGCTTGGCGGCGGCTTCGCGGCCCTTCTCGATGGCGCGCGACAGTACCCGCTCGTCTTCGGCGGTGAGCAAGGGGACCTTGCCGATGTCATTCAGGTAGATACCGATGGAATCGTTCATTGTTCTTTTTCTCAACTGTTCTGATGTTCGAAATTTTCCCGCCTGACGTCACACGTCTCTTCGAGGTGAAGGCGACGCGAGG
>SYCH01000173.1 GCA_005787025.1 Actinomycetota bacterium
CTTCAATAGTTAAAAAGGAATGGGCAAAAGATGAAGGAGCTATTATAAAAGATATAATAAGGGCTATTAATAATGATGAGGACTCTGTATCCGCAAAGTCTGTGAAGCCTACGAAGGCTGCGAAGGCTGCGAACATCATCTGCACCAACAACGGCTACGAGGTGCACAACCTGGGCATCAAGATCCCCATCTCCGAGATGGTGCAGAAGGTCAAGGAGGTGGGCGCCGACGCGCTCGGCATGAGCGGGTTGTTGGTCAAGAGCACCCTCATCATGCGCGAGAACCTGATGGAGATGAACGACCTGGGTCTTGCCGACGTGCCGGTGCTGCTCGGCGGTGCCGCCCTCACGCGCACTTACGTGGAAAAGGATCTGCGCGAGGTCTACAACGGTCGGGTTTTCTACGGTCGCGACGCCTTCGAGGGACTCAGTACCCTCGACAAGTTGATGGAGATGAAGCGCTCCGGGTCCGATGATCCCGACTTCGGCCGCGTGCCCTCGGGTCGCGTGTTGCCGGCTCGCTCCGGTGCCGCCAAGGAAGCGGTGGAGGTCCCGGCGCGTTCACCCGAGGTCGCCGCCGACAACCAGGTGTTCGAACCGCCCTTCCTCGGCACCCGCATCGTGAAGGGCATCCCCCTCGACGACATCGTCCAGTACGTGAACGAGACCGCACTGTTCCGCAACCAGTGGCAGTTCCGTCCCGAGGGTGACGAAACCGACGAGGATTTCAAGACCCGCCTGCGCGCCCGACTGCGCGTGGAACTGGCCGAGGCCAAGGCCGCCGGATTCCTCGTGCCGCAGGTGGTGTACGGCTACTTCTGCGTGAACTCCGACGGCGACGATCTGGTGGTGTGGAGCGACGCCTCGCGCACCACCGAGATCGAACGCTTCCACTATCCGCGCCAGAGCGAATCACCGTTCATGTGCATCGCCGACTTCTTCCGCGCCGTCGACCAGGGTCCGGATTACGCGGCCTTTCACATCGTCACCATGGGAAGCGCCGTCAGTGAGGAAGCGGGCCGACTGTTCGCGGCGAACGAGTACCAGAAGTACATGATCGTGCACGGTCTCGGCGTGGAGATGGCCGAAGCCCTCGCCGAGTTGTGGCACAAGCGCATCCGCGAGGAGTGGGGCTTCGTCGCCGAGGACGGTCCGTCGATCGGCGGCTTGTTCCGACAGCAATATCGAGGTGGCCGCTACTCGTGGGGATACCCCGCCTGCCCCGACCTGGAGGACAACGCCACGGTGGCCCGCCTGTTGGAAGCCGGACGCCTGGGCATCGAGGTCAGCGAGGAGACGGGCTGGCAGTACCAGCCCGAACAGACCACGTCGGCGATCATCTGCCACCATCCGCAGGCCAAGTACTTCGTCGCCCGCTGATCATCGACCCGGCTCATGGGTGTTGAATGTCGGTCATGAAGAAGTGGATCGTTCGGGTCGTCATTCTCGCCGTCGTGGGTATCGGTCTGGTGTACGGCGGGATCCTGCTGTGGACCAAGGTGATCGACAAACCCGAGGATCGCTTCGACTCCGATGACCTCGCGGCCGTCGTCGACGTCACCACGACCACCGTCGCGGCGACGAGTTCCACGACCACCACCGACGCCCCGACCACACCGTCGACTCCCTCCGACGACGAACTCACGGGACTCTGGACCGCGACCACCGGCTCCGAAGTCGGATACCGCGTGAAGGAGGTCCTCGGAGGCATCGACACCGAGGGCGTCGGCCGCACCGAGGCGGTCACCGGCACCTTGGTCATCCGAGGAACCACCATCACGGAAACCACGTTCGAGGTCGAGGTCGCCACCATCAGGAGCGACAGCACCCGACGCGACTCTCAGTTCGCCGGGCCGATCATGGAAACCTCGATTCACCCCACGGCATCGTTCCGATTGACGCAACCGATCGAACTCGGCTCCATCCCCGCGCCGGGTGCCACCGTCACCGCCGTCGCCACGGGGGAACTCACTTTGCACGGAGTCACGCGCGAGGTCTCCTTCGAGGTGAGCGCGCGCATGGAGAACGGAGTCATCGGAGTGCTGGGCAGTATCGAGGTCCTCTTCGCCGACCACGACATCGACAATCCGTCCAACGGTTTCGTCACCACCGGCGACGACGGTCTCATCGAATTCGTGCTCGCTTTCGCGCGCGCCTGAGCGTCGCGAACGTCAGTGGGGCTGACTGGCCTCCCAGGCCGAAGCCAACGCCGCGTAACGGCCGCCGAGAGTCACCAACTGGTCGTGAGATCCGAGTTCGACCAACTCGCCGTGATCGACCACCGCGATGCGATCGGCTCGGCGCACTGTCGACAACCGATGCGCCACCACGATCACGGTGCGACCGCTCATCAGACTCTCGAGGGCGTGCTCGACGACGGCCTCGGTGCCGGGATCGAGGTTCGACGTGGCCTCGTCGAGCACCAACACCGCCGGGTCGACCAACGCGGCGCGGGCCAAGGCGACCAACTGCCGCTCGCCCGCCGACAACCGCGACCCCCGCTCGCGAACCTCGGTGTCCAGACCCTCGGGGAAGTCCACGAAGCGCCCGAGGGCCCCGATGGAGGCCAGCGCCCGCTCGACCTCGGCGTCGGTGGCGGTCGGACGCGCGATGCGAATGTTCTCGCGAATGTTGCCACCGAAGCAGAAGCCCTCCTGAGGAACCACCACGATGCGTCGGCGCAGATCGCCCATCGATGATCGACGCAGATCGACACCACCGAAGCTCACCGTGCCACACGTACCGTCCACCGCGCTGGGGTCGTAGAGACGGGCCATCAACTTGGCCAACGTGGACTTGCCCGCACCCGTCGGACCCACCAGTGCAAGTCGCTCTCCGTCGGCCACCGTGATGGAGACGCCACGCAACGCCGGCTGGTCGGCGGTCTCGTAGGAGAACGTCACGTCGACCACGTCGATGGCACCACGCGCGGGCAACGGCGTGGGGTGCTCCACCTCGTCGACGTCGGGCTTGGCGTCGACGATGAGGAACAACTTGTGCAACGCCGCGGTGGACGATTGCACCGTGTTGTAGAGCTGACTCAATTGTTGGACCGGGTCGAAGAGGTTGGCGAGCAGCAAGATGAACGCCGTGACGGTTCCGATGCTGACCGCGTCGCGATGCACCAACCAGCCGCCGATGCCGATGATCGCCCCGGTCGCGGCGATGCCGGCGAACTCGACCAAGCCGAAGTACCAGGTGCTCACCTTCACGCTGTGCATGTGCGAGTCGAAAAGCGCCCGGTTCGTGGAATGGAATCGGCGCGATCGCGCA
>SYCH01000174.1 GCA_005787025.1 Actinomycetota bacterium
AGACGTTCAAGGACGTGGGGCAGGTCTTCGCTCGACTGGCCGACGCCGCCGATCGCGCCTATGCCCGTCGGTGTGGCCCCGACGAGCGCTTCGCCGAACTCATGCCCGATCTGCTGGAGGGCGTGAAGCCCAAGCAGATGCGCGCGGCTTTCGTGCGGGCCACCACCCCCAAAGTGGTGCCCAAAGTCGATCTGTTCCATATGGGCGTCATCAAGGCGTCGGTCAGCGACGCGCTGGCCGAATTGGTCGACGAGTTACCGCGTATCCGTCGCATCAGCTTCCGTCGACTGACCGCCGACCTGGCCGACCGTATGGAGGTCATCGTGCGTTTCCTGGCTCTCCTCGAACTGTTCAAGCAGGGGTACCTGGAGTTGGAGCAGGGTGAGAAGTTCGGGGACATCGACATCGTGTGGATCGGTGAGGGTGAATCCATGGCGGTTGGTTCCATCCCGATCGATGATTACGAAGGCTGAGAAGGAACATGTCAGAGAACGAGCAGACCACGAATCACGAGACGCGCGGTGGAGCCATCGATGCCGAACTGGTGCGCGCCCTCGAGGCCGTCATCCTCGTGGCGACCGAGCCGGTCCCGGTCGAGTTGCTGGGTCAGATCCTCGGGCACTCCGTCGAGGTCGTGGCCTCGCTGTGCGACTCTCTCGCCGCCGCGTACGACGAGGCCGGTCACGGATTCCAATTGGTGCAGGTAGCCGGCGGATACCGCTACCAGAGTCACCCCGATGTCGCGGCATACGTCGAGCGGTACATCCTCGACGGTCAACGGGCCCGATTGTCCGGCGCTGCTCTGGAGACCCTGGCGATCATCGCGTACAAGCAGCCGATCTCGCGGGCCCAGGTGGCCGCGATCCGCGGAGTGGATCCCGACGGTGTGATGCGCACGTTGCAGGGTCGTGGCTACATCGATCAGATCGGACGCGATCCGGGGCCGGGACAAGCGGTGATGTGGGGCACGACACCGGCATTCCTCGAGAAGTTGGGCATCAACTCCATCGCCGATCTTCCCGCGATCGCCGAGTTCGTGCCCGGTGCCGACGTGGTCGAGGCTCTCGAGGAGGGGCTACGCATTCCTCAGGTGGTCGATGTCGTCAGTGCCGAACCGAAGCCGTCCGATCCCGAACTCTGACTCATGACCGAGCGTCGCCCCGAACCCCCGTTGTGGGAGCAACTGGCGGCCAAATCCAAATTGTTGCCTCAAGGTGACCGTCTGCAGAAGGTGTTGGCCCGCCACGGCTTCGGGTCGCGTCGCGTGTGCGAGGACCTGATCGCCGAGGGTCGGGTCAGGGTGAACGGTGTCGTGGCGGAGTTGGGTCGGCGCGTCGACGTCGACACCGACCGTATCGAGGTCGACGGCGCTCCGGTGGGTGTGCGTCCCGGCCTCGTTCACTATTTGGTCAACAAGCCCACGGGTGTAGTGACGACGTCGAGCGACACCCACGGACGACCGATCATCGTCGACTTGGTTCCCCCCGAGCCGCGCGTGTTCGCGGTGGGCCGGCTCGACGTGGACACCGAGGGTCTGATCCTGCTCACGAACGACGGTGATCTGGCCAACCTCGTGGCGCACCCGAGCCACGGGGTGGACAAGGAGTATCTGGTCGAGGTCGAAGGTGGTGAGGTGGCCGGCAATCGGCTGGCGCGATTACGTGACGGCGTGGAACTCGAGGACGGTGTCACCGCCCCGGCCAAGGTGTCCCAACCCGAGCCCGGGGTGTTGCGCATCACCATTCACGAGGGTCGCAATCGGCAGGTTCGTCGCATGTGTGACGCCATCGGTCACCCGGTGCGTCGTCTCGTTCGCGTGCGCATCGGCCCCATCAGCGATCGAACCTTGCGTCCCGGGCAGTGGCGCGAGCTGACGTTGGACGAACTGCGCGCTCTAACCGAGGCGGTGGCCACCGAGGTTCGGAAGTACGATCGAGACCGATGAGCCAGATCTCGCCCGCCGATCCTCGACGAGCGAACGTGCTCGGACTCGGCCTCATCGGGGGTTCGATCTGTGCGGCTTTGCGGGATCGTGGTTGGGTCGTCAGCGGCGATGACGCCGACCCCTCGCGCGTGACCGAGGCCTTGTCCCGTGGCATCGTGGCCAAAGCCGGCGTGGATCGTGGTGCCGAGGTGACCTTCGTGGCGGTACCCGTGATGGCCGTGGGCGACCAGGTGCGTCGGGCATTGAACGAGACGGACGGCTTCGTCACCGACGTGGGCAGTGTGAAGTCCGCGGTGTGCGAGTCGATTCGGGACACGCGCTTCATCGGTGGTCACCCGATGGCAGGCAGCGAACTGGAGGGGCTCGATGGTGCCGATCCCGATCTGTTCACCGGCGCGGTGTGGGTCCTGACGCCCACCTCGAAGACGTCTGATTCGGCCTTCGCGGCCGTGGCCGGAATCGTCGGTGACCTGGGGGCGGAAGTGGTCGGTCTGTCACCGGAGCGTCACGACGAGTTGGTGGCGGTGGTCAGCCACGTTCCGCACCTCACGGCCGCG
>SYCH01000175.1 GCA_005787025.1 Actinomycetota bacterium
CGGTCACCCAACCCTTGCCGCTGTTCTTCATCCAACGGGGCACGTCCTCGTCGATGCTGGCCGTGCACAGCACGCGCGTGCGACCGAAGGACACCAGCACACTGCCGGCGGCCATCTCGGTGAAGTCGCGTTCGAACGACAGGGGGCGAAGTTCGTCGTGGTGGCGCCCGTCGACGCGGTGTCCGGTGTTGCTCATGTCTTCTCCGTTGTTCGTTGTGGTGTCGGTCGTGATCGAGATCGATCGTTCGTGCTCAGCGAGGCGTCCAGGTCTCGGCGCCGGCCAATTCGGGCCCCAACAACCTCTGGCCGAGGTTTTGGAACCACGAGACGTCGCCGCTGGACATGAACCGATGCCGCGGCTCGTGGTCGTCCGAACGCAACAGTCCCGTGTCACCCAGTTGTTCGCGGAGTGCGAACGCCGTCTCGTCGGCCGAGGACACCAGGATCACGTCGCTTCCGAGAACCTCGGTGATGACGCGCGCGAGGTATGGGTAGTGCGTGCAACCCAGCAACAACGCGTCCACCTTGGCGTCTCTGATGGGCGCCAACAAGCGCTCGGCGAGAAGGACGACCTCCGGTCCCGATGTACGACCGCGTTCGACGAATTCCACGAAACCCGGACACGCGGTACTGGTGAGTCGAATGGTGGCACCGATGCCGGCTCGCGCCACCGCGCGATCGTAGGCGCCCGACCCGATGGTGCCGATGGTGCCGATCACGCCGACATCACCCGTCCGCGTGGAGTGAACCAACGCTCGAGCACCGGGTTCGATGACTCCGAGGATGGGCACGCTCAAACCCTCGGCCGCGAACTCGGCTTCCAGTTCGTGCACCGGTAAAGCGGCCGCGGCCGTGTTGCAGGCCACCACGATGGCCTTGGCGCCGAAGTCACGCACCAGACTCCACGCCAGTTCGCGGGCGTACGCACGTACATCCTCGGGGTCCTTGTCACCGTAGGGATAACGGCCGGTGTCACCGATGTAGATGACGTCCTCGTGGGGAAGCAGGTCGATGACCGCGCGCGCCACCGTGAGACCACCGAAGCCGGAGTCGAACAGACCGATCGGCCCGGTGACGTCGGCGGCATGTTTCACGTCGCAGAGGTTACGAGAAATCACCCGACAGTTCCTCGCATGTCGCCAACCACCGTGGATACTTCGCGAATCGTGACCGCGGTTTAGATTTGCGGTATGTCCGCACAACGCATCCGCCACATCGTGCTCTTCAACTGGAAATCCGGCACCCCCGCCGATCATGCCGACCGCACCACGGCGGCTCTGGCCGAACTCCGGCCCAAGATTCCCCAGATCCGCTCGTACCACTACGGTGCGAATCTCGGCGTCAACCCGGGCACGTACGACTACGCGGTGACGGCCGAGTTCGACAGCGTCGACGATTACCTCGTCTATCGCGATCATCCGGACCACAAGGTTTTCATCGAGAAGTACACCGCGCCGTACATCGACACTCGCGCCTCCATCCAGTTCCCGATTCCCGCCGGGTCCTGAGCCGACGTGCTCGTCGCCACCGCTCTGGCGCTCGGCGCCGCCGTGCTGCATGCCGGCTGGAATCTGCGCATCAAACAGTCCGGAGATCGTTGGCTGGCGTTGTGGGGCCTCTTCACCGCCGGCGGGTTGATCGGCCTTCCGTACGCGGTGGTGGCGACGGTGTCGGGTGACCTCGGATGGAGCGCGTGGGGTTGGGCCACCGCGAGTGGCATCATCCACGCGTTCTACATCGGACGCCTCGCGCGCACCTACGACATCGCCGACTTCAGCGTGACCTACCCCATCGCCCGTGGTGGCGGTGCATTGTTCGCCGCCATCGGTGGTGTGCTGTTCCTGTCGGACCATCTGACCACGGTCTCGATGATCGGCATCCTCACCGTGGTGGGTGGTCTGGTGATGCTGGCCGGACACGTGGATCGGGATCACGTGTGGCCCGCGTTGGTGGTCGGCCTCTTGATCGGGGCGTACACGGTGATCGACAGTCAGGGATCGCGGTCGACCGTGGGCAGTGCCTACGCCATGGCCATCTTCGTCACCGGCGGCGTCGGCACCACGATCCAGGGTGTGTACCGCCGTCGTTGGGACGAGATGCGGGCGAGCGTTCCCACCATGTGGCGGCAGTACGTGGCGACCGGTCTCGCATCTCTGGTCACCTATTGGATGGTCCTGTTGGCGGTTCGACGCGCACCGGTGGGCTACGTCACCGCCCTGCGGGAATCCAGTGTGGTGTTCGCCACCTTCATCGGCTGGAAGGTGCTGAAGGAAAGCAGTGGCGTGCGCCGCGTCGTGGCATCGTCGACCATGGTGGCCGGCCTCGTGACGCTGGTGGTGGGGCACTGAACAGCCCCGCGATCATTCGTACAACGGGTCCAGATCCACGACGCTACGGAACACTGGGCCGCGGCCGTTGAGGCCGTCGTCCAGCCACTCGCGCAGCACCTTGGTGGCCAACACGTCGTCCTCGTTGTACCGCAGCAGTTTCTCGCTCATCGCGCGACGCTCCGCCTCGTCGTGCGAGGTGACCGCCAACTCGTACCACAGAATCGAGTTGTCACCGCCGGCATCCTCGTCGCGCCACGAGAAGCCGGCCAGTGGAGCCACCTTCTTCAGTCCCAAGGAATCCGTGGGCCAGATGAGCGAGTCAACGTTCTTCTTCAAGTCCACCCACGTGTCGGAGGCGCAGAACGCGTCGATGGCTTCGTGGTCGGGCATGCCCGGAAAGTCGGGCCAGCGACCGGCGATCTCGTGCATGCGCGAGTTCTCGGCATCGGTATAGCAATAGAACCGAACGGTCGATCCGAGTCGGGCGCTCTCGTCGATGATCGCGTGCATCCACGTCCAGAACGCGATGAACGACTCGGCCTCGTCGGTGTGTCCTCCGACCAGGGTGTGGAAAGGGCGGTATCCGACCGTCACCGTCGACGGCGGGCGCACACCATCGCGAACGGTCGCGTTGGTCCCCCACAAATACACGATGTCGGAGTTCTCCATGTCGATGTCGATTTCGACGTCGGCCCGCGGGACCACGGGCACCGACTCGGTACGAGGACGGTGCGGCAGTCCGTCGGGGTGCAGACGTACGCGCGCCGAGTCGATGCGGC
>SYCH01000176.1 GCA_005787025.1 Actinomycetota bacterium
AGAAGCAGAAGGAAGGCAAGAAGAAGATGAAGGCCATCGGGCGCGTCGAAGTGCCCGGTGACGTCTTCATCTCGGCCTTGAAGCTGGACGACTGAGTCCATGGCCCGTTCGGAGACGTTCCGGTCTCTGCGCAATCGCAACACCCGCTTGTTCTTCGGCGGACTCCTGGTGTCGAACGTGGGCACGTGGCTCCAATCCACGGCCATGTCGATCCTGGTGTACCGACTCACCGGGAAGGCCACCGATCTCGGCATCACCGTTGCCTTGCAGTTCCTGCCGATGTTGTTCCTCGGTGCGTGGGCCGGCGCCTTGTCGGATCGACGCGACAAGCGCATCACCTGTCTGACCACGCAGTCGTTGATGGCGGCGCAGGCCGTCGTGCTGGCGTCGCTCGACTTCGCCGGTCTGATGTCGGTGCCGGTGGTGTACGTCTTGGCATTGGTGCTGGGAGTCGTGAACGCTTTCGACAACCCGGCACGACGCGGTTTGGTGGTGGAATTGGTGGCCGAGGCCGACATCAGCAACGCGATGTCGTTGAACACCGCGGTGATGACGGGCTCGCGCATCTTCGGTCCGGCGTTGGCGGCGGCGCTGGTGGGTCCGCTCGGAACCGCGTGGTGCTTCATGCTGAACGGGGTCTCGTTCGTGGCGGTGTTGGCTTCCCTCGCGGCCATCGATGTGCGCGAGTTGCGGGTGTCGCCCAAGGCGCCCCGGGGCGGCACGCCGGTGCGCGACGCGTTGCGCTTCGTTCGTCGCGACCGAGAGTTGTTCGTGTTGCACATGGTGTTGATCGCGGTGAGCACCTTCGCCTTCAACTATTCGGTGTCGTTACCCAAGCTGAGCGCGGTTCGTTGGGGCGACGAGCGCTGGTTCGGGTGGGTGTTGGCGGTGGTGAGCGTGGGCAGTGTCGTGGGTTCGTTGATGGCGGCCTCGCGCAAGCAGGCGACCATCCCGATGTTCTTCGTGAGCGTCACGTTGCTGGGGGTGGCCGGTCCGTTCCTGGCGTGGGCTCCGACGGGCTGGTGGGCGTTCGTGGCCGCGGTGCCGCTCGGAATCGGCGGTGCCGGATTCCTGGCCAACTTCAACGGTCTCGTGCAGCAGAGGTGTCCAGCTGACATGCGCGGTCGACTACTGGCCCTTTCGGCCGTGGCCTTTCTCGGTTCCACCCCGGTCGGCGGTCCCATCACCGGAGTGATCGCCGACTCGTGGGGACCGGAGTGGTCTCTCGCTTACGGAAGCCTGATCTCGTTGGTGGCGATCGCGGTGGCGTTCGTGGCGATGGGGCTTCCCGCGCGAATCCACGCCGTCGCCCCGAAGTGATGCCGGTACCCTGATCCCATGGTCCGTGGTCCGATTCTGCGCATGTTGGAGTGGTCGACCATGTCGGCGTCCGAACGTGACGCGCTGGTGGATCGCGACCTGAACAAGGTGATCTCGTCCGCGCTGCGCGAGCAGATCGCCGCCCTGGTCTGCGACGTGCGCGATCGTGGTGACGCGGCGGTGTGCGACGCGTTGCGTACCTTCGACAAGGTCGACGTCGAGCCGTCGGGTTTGCGCGTGTCCGACGCCGAGTGGGATGCCGCGCCGGCGAAGGTGTCGGCCGAATTGGCGGGCGCCATCGACGACATGGTCGACCACATCCGTCGGTTCAACGAACAGGTGATGACGCATCGGGGCAACTGGTCCTTCGAGAGCGATCCGGGACTGATGGTGGGTGAGCGCACGAGCGCCATCGCCTCGGCCGGTTTGTTCTGTCCCAGTGGCAAGGCCAGTTATCCGAGCGTGTTGGCGCAACTGGGAACCCCGGCGGTGGTGGCGGGCGTGCCGCGGGTGGCCGTGGTGGTGCCGCCCAAGCCCGGTGCGAACGGGGCCGTCGATCCGGTGGTGTTGATGGTGGCCCGCGCTCTGGGGCTACGCGACGTGTTCCGCGTGAACGGTCCCGCCGGCGTGGCGGCTCTGGCGTTCGGCACCGAGACCATTCCCAAGGTCGTGAAGATCATGGGGCCGGGATCGTTGCCGGTGACCGTGGCCCAGATGGAGGTTCAGCGTTACGGCACCTCCACGCAGATGGCGTTGGGTCCCACCGAGAGCCTGGTGATCGCCGATGAGACCGCCGATCCGGTGCGGTTGGCGGCCGACCTGCTGATCGAGGCCGAACACGGCACCGACAGCTGCACGTTGCTGGTGACCACCTCGGCGACGTTGGCCGCGGCCGTGGAAGTCGAACTGTCGACGCAGATCGTGGCGTTGCCGGCTGAGCGGGCCGAGGCCGCCGCCGCGTCGTTGGGCGTGAACGGCGGATGCGTCGTGGTCGGATCGTTCGCCGAGGCCGCCGAGGTGGCCAACGCCTTCGCCCCCGAGCACCTGCAGGTGGCGGTGGCGGACTCCAGGGTGGATGACGTCGTCGATCGACTGGTGCACGCCGGCGAGATCCTGATCGGACAACACACGCCCTTCTCGGCGGCGAACTTCGTGATCGGATGTCCGGCGTCGTTGCCGACCAACGGCTTCGCTCGCGTCACCAGTGGCGTCACGGTGGACGCGTTCCTGAAGCGCACCGCGGTGGCCCGTGCCGACGAGAACGCGTTGCGGCGCATCGCTCCGAGCGTGATCGCGCTGGCCGACGTCGAGGGTTTCCCGGCCCACGCCAACGCAATCCGTTTGCGCTTCTCCTAAGTTGTCGCACATGACGCGCGCCATCATGTGGTTCCGACGGGATCTCCGTCTGGCCGACAACCCCGCACTGCTGGCGGCGTTGGCCGAACACTCCGACGTGGTGCCGGTGTTCGTGGTGGACCCGCTGTTGATGTCGCGATCGGGCGCGCCGCGACGCGCCTACATGTGCGACGCGTTGAACGCGTTGGACGACTCCATGGGTCGGGCGCTGGTGTACCGATACGGCGACCCGCTCGACGTCATTCCCGCGTTGGTGGCCGAGGTGGGAGCGTCGGCGGTGTACGCCGCCCGCGACTTCGCTCCGTACGGTTCGCGTCGCGACGACGCCGTGAGCATTCGGTTGGAGGCATTGGGTGTTCCGTTGCGATTCGTGGGTTCGCCGTACGCGGTGAACCCGGGCTCCATCACCAAGGACGACGGCACGTCGTATTCGGTTTTTACGCCGTTCTCGAAGCGTTGGCTGGCCCACGGCTGGGATCGGCCCTTGGACGCACCGCGCGACCCAAATTGGGTGGGGGCACCGACTGTTCCGTGCGAAGGTCGCCCGCCGCGACCCGAGGTGGACTTCGATCTTCCCGCCTTCGACGAGCGAGGAGTGCACGCGCAGTGGGCCGAGTTTCGTGATCGAGGAACGGATGGTCTCGACGGCTACGACCAACGTCGCAACGACCCCGGGGTGCCGGGCACGAGTCGGATGTCGATCGCACTGCGTTGGGGCGTCGTCCATCCGCGTCAGTTGTTGGTGGACCTGCAGGGAACGCGGGCTCACGACGTGTACCGAAGCGAGATCGCCTGGCGCGAGTTCTACGGCGACGTGTTGCACCGCTTCCCGGATTCGGGGTGGCGCAACCTGAACCGCAAGATGGACACCATGGTGCACGACGAGGGTCCGGTGGCCGAGGAACGGTTCGGGGCGTGGTGTCGGGGCGAGACCGGATATCCGATCGTGGACGCGGGCATGCGCGAACTGAAGCAGACGGGCTGGATGCACAATCGCATGCGCATGATCGTGGCCAGTTTCTTGGTGAAGGATCTGCATCTGCCGTGGCAGTGGGGTGCGCGCCACTTCATGGCCCATCTCATCGACGGTGATCTGGCCAGCAACGCCCATGGCTGGCAGTGGACGGCGGGAACCGGAACTGATGCCGCTCCGTACTACCGGGTGTTCAACCCGGCGTTGCAGGGGGAGCGTTACGATCCGAACGGCGACTACGTGCGGCGGTTCGTGCCCGAGGTGGCCGATCTGCCGACGTCGATCATTCACGCGCCGGGCGGCAAGGGTGGGGCGGTGCCGTTGGGGTACGTGGCGCCGATCGTGGATCATGCGGTGGAGCGCG
>SYCH01000020.1 GCA_005787025.1 Actinomycetota bacterium
CGTCATCGACTCGCTGCAACTGACCGCCAAGTACAAGGTGGCCACGCCGGTGAACTGGACCGACGGCAACGACGTCATCATCGGCGCCGCCGTGTCCGACGACGAGGCCAAGACCCTCTTCCCCAACGGCTGGAAGACGGTCAAGCCGTACCTGCGGGTTCTGCCTCAACCCGGCAAGTGACGTTCGGCGTGCGTTCGTCGCCGCCCGTCGTTCGCTCGTTCACACACGGCAGAATGGGGTCATGACCTCCCTCTCCACCGCCGCCGCCGGAGCGATCGATGCCTTCAAGATCTACGGCAAGGACGACAGCGAGGTGCGCGCCCTCGACGGCGTCACCGTGACCTTCGCTTCCGAAAAGTTCACCGCCATCATGGGCCCCTCGGGCTCGGGCAAGAGCACCTTGATGCACTGCCTCGCGGGTCTCGATTCGCTCACCTCGGGCAGCATCACCATCGGCGACACGAACCTGGCCACGCTCAACGACAAGGAGCTCACGCTCACGCGGCGCAGCAACGTGGGTTTCATCTTCCAGGCCTACAACCTCATTCCCACCCTGACCGCACTCGAGAACATCACGCTCCCGCTCGACCTCGGGGGCACACCGGTGGATCAGCAGTGGATCGACACCGTGGTCGACGCGGTGGGTTTGCGTTCGCGACTGAATCATCGTCCGAGCGAACTGTCCGGTGGGCAACAGCAACGCGTCGCCGTGGCGCGCGCCTTGGCCAGCAAGCCGCGAATCATTTTCGCCGACGAACCGACGGGCAACCTCGACAGTCGTATGGGCACCGAGATCCTCACGTTCATGCGCCACGCCGTCACCGACCTCGGACAGACCATCGTGATGGTCACCCACGACCCGGTGGCCGCGTCGTACGCCGATCGCGTCATCTTCCTCGCCGACGGAAAGATCGTCGACGAACTGGACAACCCCACGGCCGACCACGTGCTCGACCGCATGAAGCGCCTCGGTTCCTGACGTGACCGCGCCCGTCGCTCGACTCACCATTCGGGGAGTCATCGCCCGCAAATGGCGCATCTTCCTCACCATCTTGGCGGTGGTGAGCGGTGTGGCGTTCGTGAGCGGAGCGTTCGTCCTCACCGACAGCGTCAAGAAGTCGATCAACGACGTGTTCGCCACCCTCAGCGAGGGCATCGACATCGAGGTGCGAACTTCCATCGCCTTCGGTGACGAGGCCACGGCCGAACGCGACCCGGTGTCGATCGACGTCATCGACGTGGTCACCGCCATCGACGGAGTGCGCCTGGCCGAGGGCAACCTGTTGCGCGCCGCCACGGTGATCAAGTCCGACGGAGAACCCTTGCGCACGTCCGGACCGGCGTTCGGCATCGCCTGGGTCGGACCCGATGGTCTCGACGGACGCACCATCGTCGAGGGTCGACCCGCCGCCGGACCGGGTGAGGTGACCCTCGACAAGTCGTCGGCCCGCCGCGCCGGCTACGAGGTGGGTGACACGGTGACCATCGTCGGCCCCGCCGGCAAGGATGACTTCGTCTTGGTCGGGTTGAACGGAACCGGCAAGACCACCAACGGTGGCGGTGCCAGCATCGCGGCGTTCGACCCGGTCACGGCCAACGAATTCCTCGGCGCCGAGAACATGGTGGACTCCATCTACATCGCCATCGACGAAGGTGCCGATCGCGACGCGGTGATGGCGGCCATCGACGTCGCGTTGCCCGATGGACTCCAGGTGATCACCGGCGAGCAGTCGGCCGAGGAGACCGCCGGTGCCATCAACGACATCATCGACATCTTCGGCAACGTCCTGTTGGGGTTCGCCGCGGTCTCGTTGTTCGTGAGTGCGTTCCTCATCTTCAACACCTTCGCCATCATCGTCAGCCAACGTCTGCGCGAACTCGCGTTGTTGCGCGCGGTCGGTGCCAGTGCCCGGCAGATCCGCACGATGATCATCGGTGAGGCGTTGGTGGTGTCGGTGATCGCCACTCTCCTCGGCATCCTCGCCGGTATGGGGGTGGCCAAGGGCATCGTGGCCATCTTCAACGCCGCCGGTGCGGCCTTCCCCTCGGCGTCGCTCATCGTCTCCCCGCGCACCATCGTCGCCAGTACCGTCGTCGGTGTCGGTGTCACCGTGGCGGCGGCCATCGTGCCGGCCCTGCGGGCGGCGCGCATTCCTCCGGTGGCGGCCATGCGACCCGAGTTGGGCTTCAACTCGCTGCAGAAGAACAAGCGCCTCGTGGTGGGTTCGATCACCACCGGCATCGGGCTCGTCTTGTTCAGCATCGGCGTCTTCGGTCAACCGGGTGGCACCTCGGGCACGCTCGGGTTGTCGGCCCTCGGCGCGATCCTGTTGTTCCTCGGTATCGCCAGCCTCTCCACCACGGTGGCCGCCCCCGCCAGTCGCGTCATCAGTCGCGTGCTCCCGCTCCCCTTCCGACCCATGACGCGCTCGGTGCCCGGGCGCCTCGGTAGTCGCAACGCTCAACGCACGCCACGGCGCACCGCGTCCACCGCATCGGCGTTGATGATCGGTCTCGCCCTCGTGAGCACCGTGTCGGTGGTGGCGTCGTCGGTTCAGGCGTCGTTCAAGGAACAACTGCAAGGTTCGGTGACCGCCGACTTCTTCGTGTCGAACGGACCCGGAAACTTCCAAGGGCTACCGATCGCGTTCTCGGAACGTTTGTCCGAACTGCCCGAGTTGTCGGCGGTCAGCCCGTTCCGCGCCGCCACGGCGCAGGTCAACGGCGACACCAAACAGATCGGCGCCGTGCGCGGATCGGCGTTCGGTCAACTGGTCGACATCGACCTCGCCAGTGGATCGGTCGAGTCCCTCGACGACGGCAAGATCCTGCTGCATCGTGACCCGGCACGCGACTACGCGGTGCAGGTCGGCGACACGTTGTCGATTCTGTGGTTGAACGGCACCGAGCAGCAGATCGAGGTGGGGGGCATCTACGACGACGCCACCATCGCGGGCAACTGGCTGGTCGGGCTGTCCACGCTGCAGGCGGTGTCCACCGCCACTCCGACCGACTTTTTCATCGGTGCCAAGATCGCCGACGGCGTCGACATCGAGGACGCCCGGACCGCCGTGGAAGCAGTGGCACTCGACTTCCCCAGCGCCGAGGTCCAGGATCAAGCCGAGTTCCAGCAGAGCCAGGAGGATCAGTTGAATCAGCTGCTGATCATCATCTACGGCTTGCTCATCATCTCCATCGCCATCGCCGTGTTGGGCATCGCCAACACCATGGCATTGTCGGTGTTCGAGCGCACCCGCGAATTCGGCTTGCTGCGCGCGGTCGGCATGAGCAAGCGCGATCTGAAGCGTTCCATTCGTTGGGAGGCCGTCATCGTGGCGGTTTTCGGTGCGTCGCTCGGCATCATCGTGGGTATCCCCCTCGGGCTGGCCGTCACCACGGCATTACCTTCCACATTCATAACCACCACCGTGGTGCCCGTGAACACCATCATCATCATTCTGATTGCCTCGATCATCGTCGGTGTCGTGGCGGCCATCGGACCGGCCCGCCGCGCCGCCAAGTTGAACGTGCTCGACGCCATCTCCACGCACTGAGGCTCGACGATGTCACACGATCCCCGAAACCTCTCCCCCGAAGTGTTGGCGTTCGTGCGCGAACGTCACTTGGCCACCCTCACGACGTTACGCGCCGACGGCTCGCCGCACGTCGTGCCCGTGGGCTTCACGTTCGACCCCGAGCGCGCGCTGGTGCGCGTGATCACGTGGGCCACGTCGGTGAAGACCGGTCACGCCCGTCGCGGTGGTCGAGCCGCGGTCAGTCAGGTGGACGGTGGTCGTTGGTTGACCTTCGAGGGAGTGGTCAGCGTGACCGACGAGCCGACCGCGGTGGTGGCGGCGGTGACGGCGTACGCCGAGCGTTATCGCCCGCCCAAGGAACGTCCCGACCGGGTGGTCATCGAGATTCGGGTCGACCGCGTGCTCGGTCGCGCCTGATCAACCGAAACGCGTGAGATCGTCGTCGATCTTCAGACGTTGGCGCGCGGCACGCACGTCGGCCATGTAGAGGATCTCGGCCGGGTGTGTGGGGGTGTGATCGTCGGCCACCAATTGGGCCGGGATCAGACGTCGATCCAATTTCTGCTGACAGTCCGGACACCAGTACAAGGCCCGCGAACGCTCCTCGCAGAGCCCGTGTGCCACGGTGCCCCGACAACGCGGACACTGCTGCCCGTTGCGCGAATACACCGAATGCTCGTAGCCGCCATCCTCGCGCGTGCGCGACTTCACGATCCGAGCAGCCGATTCCACCAACACCGCGCAGTCCTCGTAGGACAGATCGATCACCGGAGCGAACGGGCTCAGACCCACGGCCCACAATGTCTCGCTGCGATCGACGTTGCCGAGCCCGGTGATGACGCCCTGATCGGCGAGCACGTCGCAGATCGACGTGTCACCGGCCTTGTACGACAGGAGGCGACGCGTGATCTCGACCAGATCGGGTCGGCGTTGCGAGATGTCGGGTCCCACGCCACCGCTGTGCGGATGGCGCGCCCGATCGGGAACGCGGAACGTCTCGAGCAACGGCGCGTTGAAACACACCGCCACCCAACCATCGACCTCGATGATCGCTCGGGCCTCGTAGGTGTTGCGACGCCACGCTTCGTTCGGTCGGTACACGTGCCACTGACCGCTGAAGCGAAGGTCGGTGGACAGCACGATGCCGTCGTCCCACCGCACGTCGACGCGACGCCCGTTGTGCTCGACGGCTTCGATGATGGAACCGGGTCGGGGTGCGGGCCCGATGGCCGACATTGCGTCGAAGCGGGTGGTCGTTCGACCCACCAGTGCTGTGCGCATCGCCGACACGATGTGACTGATTCCGCCCTTACCTGCCACATCGCAAATGTAGGTCTCCGCGCGGGTTCTGGTGCGTGATGCTCGGGTACGGTACGAGCGTCATGAACGGCGACGAATCCGACGACGAACCGATCAGTCCGACCTACAGTTCCGAGGCCCAGATGATCGATCGGGCCCGACGTCGCTACGGATCGGTCGGCGCCATCATCGCCGGCGGCATGCTCGGCATCGACAAGCTTCTCGGGCGCCGACCCAAAGAGGAGATCCCCTCGATCTGGGAAGCCTCCGGGGAACCCGGCGACATCGACGGCGACGGCATTCGCATCGACCTGGATGACGACACCGCGCTCGAAAGCCACCCGAACCGCGACGCCGCGCGCACGCGACGGGTCAGGAAACGACGGGCCTGATCAGCCGGGCCCGATCAGGGCAGTTCGCCCACGTGGGCCAACGCCAAACGCAACAGACGGTCCTGACCTCCGGTCATGTCGGCCGTGATGCGGGCGCTGGCGGCCTCCGACGGCGTGAACCAGGCCAAATCGAGGGCCTCCTGCGTGGGCGTGCATTCGCCGTCGACCGGCACGACGTAGGCCAGGCTCACCGCGTGATGGCGCGGATCGGTGAAGCCCGAGACGTCCGGGTCCGGGAAGTACTCAGCGATGGTGAACGGCGCCGGATTCGGTGGCACCCGGGGCAGAGCCAACGGCCCGAGGTCCTTCTCCAGGTGGCGCACCAACGCGTCACGCACCCGCTCGCCGTAGAGCACCCGGCCCGACACCAACATGCGGCTGATGGATCCGTCGGCCGCCACCCGCAGGAGCAAGCCCACTTGGACGACGCGACCGTGGCTGTCGACGCGCACCGGGATGGCGTCCACGTACACCAGCGGAACGTTGGCCCGCACCTGCGCCAGCAGGTCGGGGCTCAGCCAGGCGGTGCGGGTGTCGATCTGGTCGCTCATCGAGGCCAGTCTCCCAAATCGCGACGAGCTCGTCAGTCGATTCGGAAGCGTTTCCGCGCTTTTTCCGCCACCGGCCCCACGTGGCACCCCTCGTCGTGGTCGTTGACGAGGCCCATGGATTGCATGAAGGCGTACATGGTGGTGGGTCCGACGAACGACCAGCCGCGCTTCTTCAGGTCCTTCGACAATGCCACCGACTCCGAAGAGGTGATGAAAGTCGACACCTCGGCCGTGGTCGGTGCGACCCGGCGACGCGGAGGTTCGAAACTCCAGATGTGCGCCGCGAGGGAACCCTTCTCCTCGATCAGTTCCAGACAGCGCCGCGCGTTGTTGATGGTGCTCTCGATCTTGCCCCGATGTCGGATGATGGAGGCGTCACCCAACAAACGCACCACGTCACGCTCGCGCATTCGCACCACTCGCTCCGGGTCGAACCCGTGGAACACCCGCCGAAAGTCGGCCCGCTTGTCCAACACCGTTCTCCAGGACAACCCGCTCTGGAAACCCTCGAGGTTGATCTTCTCGAACAGGGTCACGTCGTCGCTGCTGGGGAATCCCCACTCCCGATCGTGGTAGTCGCACATGGACTCCGATCCGAGACTCCACCCGCAACGCGGCTCGTCCTTCACCGGCTCGGCGTCGTCCCGCGAACCGTGGTGCGATGCAACTCCCGACGGAAACCGGCGTAGTCGTTGATCGCGAAGTGTTGGGTGGACCGGTTGTCCCAGATCACCACGTCACCGGCCCGCCATCGATGCCGATACTGGAACCGCACGTCGGTCGTGTGGTGGTGGAGGAAGTCGAGTAGCTCGGGGGTCTCTTCGCCGTCGACCCCCACGAGGTCGCGCACGTAGGCCCGGTTGAAGAACAGCACTTCCTTGCCCGTCTCGGGGTGAACGGTGACCAGGGGATGGACGCGCTCATCGTTGGCCGAGTCGTCGCACACGATGCTCATACCCCTCATCCCCGAATGCAGCGCTTGCATGCGGCGCGAGTACGCGTCACGCGCGGTGTGCACGGCGTCGAGCGACGACAACCTCTCGCGCATCTGTGGTCCGAGTGCCGCCCACGCCGCGGTCATGGACGCGAACACCGTGTCGCCACCCCAGAGCGGCACGTCGACCGCCGCCAGCACCGTGAACGAGGGTGGCTCGACCTGGAACGAGAAGTCCGAATGCCACGCACCACCGAAGTTGAACGCGGCGCCCTCGTCGGCCTCCTTCACCACCCGGATCACCTGTGGGAAGTCGTTCATCGTCTCGACGAAGGGAACTTCACCGTTCGGTCCGAGCCGTTCGGAGAACTCCGACTGCGTGCGTGGGCTCAACGATTGGTCGCGAAAGACCACCACTTCGCGCTCGCACATCACGCGGCGGACTTCGACGAGACCGTCCCCATCCAGACCCGCCAGATCCAGTCCGAACACCTCGGCACCCATCGCACCGGTCAACGGACGAACCTCGTGCGACATGCTCGCACCCTAATCCGATCCGGCAAAGAGATCCCCGGGGTTGGACCAGACGGCACCACCCGTCCATCGAAAAGTTGTATCCTCCTGTCATGAAATCCACGACCATTCTGAAAATCACCACGTTGTTGGCCGCTGGTATCAGCCTGGTGCTGAGCGTGGCCCTCTATTTCTCCGGTGATGGCGAGGTCAATGATCGACTGAACGGCATCTTCGTCGGCGTCTGGGTTCCGTCCATTCTCGCCCTGGGCAACTTCCTCATCTCATCGGAATCGAAAAGGAGCTGACGATGTCTCAGGGTGCACTTTTCGCTTTCGGCTCGCTCGTCTTTTTCGTCGTCATCTCGGGGGCGTTCCTCTACACGGTTCAAAAAGCTCGGGAATGGGTGGAAGAGAACAGTTGAGTGGAACCCGCGATCGATGACGGGTCGTCGGGTCCCGAGTCATGCCTTACCTGCGTCGCGTGACCTAGAATTTGGACCATGAGCTCGGTGTCCGTCCCCCGCTTCGGTGAGCTCCTCGCTCCCTACATCTCTCGCGTCCCCGACGGCACCCGTCCTCGTTTTCTCGCCCTACTCGAGCGCGGTGCCGCCGAGCGCTATCGCATGTGGGCCGCCGACCTGCCCGAACACGCCGAGGTGCTCCTGGAATGCTCCCGCGCCGAGGACGAGATCGCTGATCGCATCGAGGGGGCCTTCGAACTGGACGAGGCGTTGCGCGACGAACTGCACGCGCCGCTCCCCGAGGCCACGCGCACCTATTACGACGCTTTCGCCCCGCACCCCGTGTGGGACCAACTCCGCATCCAGGCCAACGCCGAGCGCCAAGGCGCGCACGCCTGGCGCAGCATCGCCGCCCATCATCCCGACCCCGCGGTGGTCGAGGTGTTGCACGGTTGCTCCGCGCTCGAAGAGGCCAGCGCCGATCGCCTCGACGCGCTGATCGCGACCCACGCCCCGGCCTGATCCACCCCGAACCGTCGTGAACGTCAAGCGTCTCATTCTCACGTTGCAGGTGGCGACCGCCATCATGTCCATGACCTACGGCGTCATGTTCACGATGCTCGACGATTACCGCGACGAGTACGGCATCAGCGAGTCCGGTCTCGGCTTGGTGCTGGCCATCGGATTCTTCGCCGCCTTCATCGGGCAGATCACGTTGGCGCCGCTCGCCGACCGCGGTCACGCCAAACGCATGATGATCATCGGATTCGCGTTGGTGGTGGCCGGCAGTCTGGTGATGGCGTTCGGTACCACGCTGATCGCGCTGTTGGTCGGCCGTCTGGTCATGGGCGTCGGTGGGGGTATGTCCTTGCCGGCCCTGCGCAAGATCGTCATCGTGTCGGACCCCGACAATCTCGGGGGGAACATGGGGCGTTTGCTGAGCGTCGACATCGCCGGCTTTGCTCTCGGACCGATGCTGTCGGCGGTCCTCATCGGGCCCTTCGGGTTGGCGTCACCCTTCCTCGTGATCAGCGCCGCCGTGGTCGCCATCACCGTGGCCTTGTCACGCGTGTCCGTACCCGAGACCGCACACGAGGACCAACCCTCCGAACGCTTCGCCTTCGATCTGTTGCGCATCCCCGCGGTGTCCGGTGGCGTTCTCATCGGCGTGGCTCTGTTCGTGATGATCGGAACGTTCGACTCGCTGTGGGCGATCATGATGGAGGATCTCGACGCGGCCGATTGGATCGCCAACATGGGGGTCAGTTTGTTCGCCATCCCCATGGCCCTTCTCGGGCCGTACGGTGGACGACTGGCGCAACGCAAGGGTCCCTATCGCATCGGCGCCATCGGGATGACCGTCGGCGCGGTGTGCATGACCCTCTACGGCTTCCTGCCCACGCCCGTGCTCATGTTGGTCGTTTTCTTCGTCCACATCATGAACGACGGCTTCACGGTCACCAGTGCCGGTGTGGCGGTGGGCATGGCCGCGCCCGCCGAACGGCAAGCCGGCGCCCAGGGTCTGCTCGGCGGTGTCCAGACCCTCATGGGCGGGTTGGCGGCGTCTCTGGCCGGTTGGAGTTACGACCACCTCGGTCGCGGACCCACCTTCGTCATCACCGCGACCGTCATGCTCGCGTGCACCGCCTCGGGTCTCGTGCTGGCCGGCGACAAGCGATGGGCCGTCGCACCGATCACGACCGAGGTCTCCGTCGGCGCCCACTAGTACTGTTGCCACATGGGTTTTCGCGACGGTGACGGATGGGTGTTCTGCACCTGCGGCAACCGACACTGGGGCATCCACGGAGCAGCCGGATTGCTGATGGTGCGTCTCGATCTCGGACCCGAACCCCACGTGTTGTTGCAGTTGCGTGCGGCCTGGACCCACGGTGGCGGCACATGGGCCATTCCCGGTGGTGCCCTCGACTCGCACGAGGACTCGATCGAGGCCGCGGTGCGCGAGGCCTTCGAGGAGGTCGGCATCGACGTGCGCTTCCTCGAGGTGAAGGACCTGTACTCCGATGACCATGGCAACTGGCGCTACGACACCGTGATCGCCCACGTGACCGGCGATGTCGGAGCGCACGAGGCGAACTACGAATCCGACGAGGTGCGTTGGGTGGCGTTGTCCGACATCGAGTCGTACGACCTGCATCCGGGACTACGGAATTCCTGGCCTCACGTGTTGCCGAAACTGTCGGCCACGCTTCCTTAGTTCGCGAGATACCGACGCACGAACGCGTCGAG
>SYCH01000177.1 GCA_005787025.1 Actinomycetota bacterium
ACTCATGCGATCGAGCGACTGGGCAAAGGCTGATGGACGCGTCCGATCGTTCGGCCGATCTCCGGCATCGTCTCGCGACGGGGGAGTCCGTGTTGATGCCGGGGGTGTGGGACGCACTGTCGGCCCGACTCGTGGCCGCGGCCGGATTCTCCACCGCTTTCGTCAGCGGTTTCGCGGTGTCGGGAACCTTGTTGGGAAAACCCGATGTCGGGCACGTGGGTCAAACGGAGATGGCGGACGTGACGCGCCGAGCGTCCACCGCGGCGCCGGAATTGAACCTGGTCGTGGACGCCGACACCGGATACGGGAACGCGATGAACGTCGTGCGCACCGTCGAGCTGTGGGAGCGATCGGGAGCGGCCGGAATCTTCATCGAGGATCAGGTGTGGCCCAAGCGCTGTGGCCACATGGCGGGCAAGTCAGTCGTCCCGGCCGAGGAATGGCTCGCGAAACTTCGTGCGGCGTGTTCGCGGCGAACCCATCTGCACGTGACCGCGCGCACCGACGCTCGCGCGGCGCTGGGATTGAGCGAGGCCATCGAGCGCGGACGCATGGCCCGTGATCTCGGCGTGGACGCCGTGTTCGTGGAGGCCCCCGAGAGTCTCGACGAACTCGAGGCCATCGCCTCTGCTCTGCCCGACGTCGTGCTGGTCGCGAACATGGTCGAGAAGGGTCGGACTCCGCTCCTGACCCCGGCCGAGTTGGCCGAACGTGGCTTCCGTTTGATCGTCTCGCCCCTGTCGCTGCTGTTGTCGGCGGCCCGGGCCATGCGCGAGGCGTCGTCGACATTGTCCGAGGTGGGCACCATGCGCGACAGGTTGAGCCACCTGATGACCTTCGACGACTTCAACGCCGTGGTGGGTCTGCCCGAGCACCTGCGGACCGAGACCGAGTTCGGCACATGACACCCCGCGGGGCCTTCTGAATTCGAAACCCGTGTGTCGAACCCGCGTCCTCGGTAGAGTGTGGTCGTTCATCGAGAGTGGTCCGGGCAACCGGACCCGGCAACCTGGGCGGAAGCCCCAAGGTGCCTCCCGAGTCGAGTTCTCCCGCGAGAGCCGGCCCGGGGATGTGGTCGGCGTCAGCCGGCAACGAAGCTTCCCTGGATGAGCACCAACATCGGTTCGACCTGGCGTCGACAACCACGAGAGGAGCTCAGCCATGGCGAAGAATCCGCTACCCGTATCCGGGGCCTGGCGCATGGGCGACCCCGTGGGTCATCGTCGGTTCTTCACTCTGCCCCCCGAGCGCAAGTTGGCCATCGACGTCGGCGCGGTGATGGAGGGCGTCACCACGGCCTACGAAACATGGGGAACGCTGAACCCGGACGCGTCCAACGCCGTTCTTCTGTGCCACGCCTGGACCGGTGACAGCCACGTGGCCGGTCGCGCTGTTGAGGGACATCCGACACCGGGCTGGTGGGAGGGCGCCATCGGTCCCGGCTTGGCGGTGGACACCGATCAATTCTTCGTGGTGTGCGCGAACGTCCTCGGAGGCTGTCAGGGTTCGACCGGACCGGCGTCGCCGCATCCGAGCGATGGCAAGCCCTACGGCTCACGATTCCCGGTCGTCACCATTCGCGACATGGTCCGTGCGCAGGCTCGACTGGCCGATCATCTCGGCGTGCGCAAGTGGCGCGCCGTCATCGGCGGCTCGATGGGTGGCATGCAGGTTCTGGAATGGGCGGTCACTTTCCCCGAGCGAGTCGGAGCGATCATGCCCATCGCCACGTGTGCCCAAGCCTCGGCGCAGCAGATCGCCTGGGGTTCGATCGGTCGTCGGGGCATCACGAACGACCCTCGCTGGCGGGGCGGCGATTACTACGACGCCGCTCCCGGAGACGGTCCGCACGAGGGACTGTCGACCGCGCGCATGGTGGCGCAGGTGACGTTTCGCAGCGACAACGTCTTCACCGATCGTTTCGGGCGCGACATGGTGGGGGGCGACGGGTCATCGACCCTGGCCCTCGAGCAGAAGTTCGAGGTCGAGCGTTACCTCGAGTATCACGGAGAGAAGTTGTGTCGTCGTTTCGACGCCAACAGTTACATCACCATCGGCAAGGCCATGGATCTGCACGACGTCGGTCGTTCGCGCGGCGGTCTCGTGGCCGCGATGAAGCGTGTGACGATGCCCACGCTGACCATGGGTATCTGGAGCGACTTCTTGTATCCGGTGTACCAGCAGTTGCAGATCCGTGACATGGTGGCGGCCAACGGCGCGCGTTCGGAGTACATAGAGGTCGACTCGCCGCACGGGCACGACGCCTTTTTGATCGAACTGGAACAGGTCGGACCGGCGGTCAAACGTTTTGTCGAGTCACTCGACTAGTCGGACGTGGTCGCGTCGTTATCCGAGGTCGCCGTCATCGCCCCGAGGGCGCGACTTTGCCGGGGGAGACGCAACAGGACGTCCTGTTCCCCGCGCAGGAACGCCACCGTCGTGCGACGCGAACTCTCGCCGGTGCGCGCGAGGTGGTAGGTGCCGTCGAGGTGCGAATGGCGACGTCGGCGCGCGGTGATCAGGATCGAGCCGTGGTCCACGCTGCCACGGACCTCCACCCACGAGGGGTTGCCATCGCGCTCGAAGCGGGCGGCGCGAGCGATGAAGCGTCGGCCATCGCGGCTGGACCAATGGGGCTCGACCCCGAAAGCGACGATGGCGGCGATCACGAAAACGACCCCCAGAACGATCAGAACGACGCCGCTGTCCATGTGGCGAGTTTCCCACGCCGGGGATGACGAGGTGCCCCTCGACCGACCACACTTGGCCCATTCCTGAGATTCTCGAAGTAGAGATGTTCCGACGGGCCAGTACGGCCGTGATCGGCTGGCGGATCACCGGTGTCGACGCCGACGACTCGATCGTGGTTCCGGTGCCCGAGTTCGTGCGCCCGTTGGTGGGTGGTCGGGTCGTCGACGTGACGCGCCACGGCAAGGTGATGGGCATCGTGGTGCGACGTCAGCGGCGAATGGAGACCATCGACGTTCACTTCGGAATGTCCGGCCGGGTGATCGTGAACGGACGCTCACCCATCGAGGAATTGGCGTACGGCGCATCCGACGACACGCGCTGGCATCGGTTCACATTGCGGTTCGATCGGGGAACCTTGGTGCTGAGCGACCCGCGACGGTTCGGCCGCGTCACGTCCGCGCGGGATCGGGCCGATCTGGGCCCCGACGCGTGGAGCATCGACCGACGCACGTTTCGTGAACGTCTGTCGGGGCGCCGCACCGCGGTGAAGGCGGCTCTGCTCGATCAATCGGTCCTGGCCGGTCTGGGCAACATGCTGGTGGACGAGATCCTGATGAAATCGGGGGTGGATCCCCGTCGGTCGGTGGCGTCACTGGACGAGACGACCGTGACCGCCCTTCATCGCAACACCCGCGCG
>SYCH01000021.1 GCA_005787025.1 Actinomycetota bacterium
AAGCCGGCCATCGACCCGTCGATCTCGTGGACGATGAATCCTTCGGGCTCGAACCACGGCTGGGCCAAGCGCGCGCTGAGGGTGGCTTCGTCCCAACCACCCTGCTCGGGATGATGAGCGAAGGCTCGATTGTTCAGATCCAGCCACTCGTGTTCGTCGGTGCCCTTCACGAACGTGCGCACCGCCACCGCGTCGGCGGCGTCGGCCACCGACAGTGGGAGCGAGCGGCGCATCTGGTGCAGTGTGCGTCCCGGGGTCAACCCGACCTCGGAGGCGACCTGCTCGTGCCCGATGGTGGGCTCGAACACCCACCAGTGAACGTGTCCGCCACCGTTGCGGGACACCTCGTCGAGAGCGGCCGACAACAACTCCGGTCCGATGAGGTGCATTTCGTACCGATGGTGCGGATGGACGACCAACTCGACCGAGTACGAGTCGTTGCCCTTGCTGATTTGCGCGTACGCGACCGGATGGTCGTGTCCCGGCTCCCAGGCCACCAGCCCCGCGAAGCCCTCGCGTCCACCGTCGACGAGGTCGAGCCACAGATGATCGGAGAGGGGACGGTGTCCGTCGGCACGTTCGGCGTCGCGCAACAGGTCCCGAACGACCTGTAGGTCATCGGGTCGCATCTGACGCTTGATGTCGAGAACCCTCACCGCGTCAGCCTACCGCTGGCTACTGTCTGGTCATGGCGGCCAAGAAGACGAGCACGGGGACCGCAAAGATCGATCCGCGGAGCCAAACCGTCGAGGTGGCACGTCGCTTGGCGATCTCGTTTCCCGAGGTGATCTGCGAACTCGACCACCGCAACGCGTTCGAATTGTTGTCGGCCACCATCCTGTCGGCGCAGTGCACCGATGCCCGCGTGAACATGGTGACGCCCGCGCTGTTCGCTCGTTATCCGGACCCGTGGTCGTTGGCCGCCGCCGACGTGGGCGAACTGGAAGCGATCATTCGCTCCACCGGCTTCTACGGGAGCAAGGCCAAGAATCTCATGGGAATGGCGTCGGCGTTGGTGGAGCGGTTCGGTGGTGAGGTGCCGAGCGATCTGGACGATCTCGTCACGCTTCCGGGGGTCGGGCGCAAAACCGGCAACGTGGTGCGCAGCGTGGTGTTCGATCTGCCCGGATTGCCGGTGGACACCCACGTGGGGCGACTTTCGCGGCGTCTCGGTTTGACCAAGCACGAGGACCCGGTGAAGGTCGAGTTGCAACTGAACGATTATCTGCCGGGTTCGGAGTGGGGGCCGTTCAGCCTGCGACTGATCCTGCACGGGCGTCGCGTGTGCGACGCGCGCAAGCCGAAATGTGATGAATGTTCGATGGCCGACATCTGTCCCTCGGCCGGCGTGCCGGTGACGGCACCGACGACGAAACGCCCGGCTCGACCGAGCCCGGCCCCGAAGGCCGTGGCCGCGAAGAAGCAGGCCCCGAAGAAGCAGGCCGCGAGGAAGTCCGTTCCGAAGAAGAAATAGTCGGCTGACTCAACCGGCGATGCGGTTCGCGCGCATGAGGGCGCGCTGAGCGGTGCGCAGGGCACGCTCGGCCTCGTGAATGGCCGCCACCAAGTCGTCGTGTTGCTCGCCGAGGTTTCCGGAGCGCAACTCGGCGACCCGCTCCTGATAGCGCGCGGTGCCCTCGGCCATCACGGCGAGTTCGGCGGCGATGGTGGAGAGGTCCTTGTTGCTCACCTCGTCACCCTATGGCGAGTCACGTGCCGGAAGCCCCCGAAGTCCTGACCGAAAACCCTCGGGGTCGGCTCGGACGGGTTCGGTAGCCTCAGGTGTCGTGACCCGAGTGCCCGTACGCGACGACTTGTCCGCATTGGAGGGCTACCACTCGCCCCAGGTCACCGTCGACGTACGGCTGAACACCAACGAGGCCCCGGTCGGACCCCCGGACGCCTTCCGTGATGCCTTGGGCTCCGAGATGTCGCGTATCGAATGGAATCGATACCCGGATCGCGCGGCCACGGCTCTGCGCACCGCCATCGGCGCACTCCACGGCGTCGGTCCCGAGCAGATCTTCGTGGCCAACGGCAGCAACGAGGTGTTGCAGACGGTGCTGCTCACGTTCGCCGGTCCCGGTCGCACCGTGGCCACCTTCGAACCCACGTATCAACTCCACGGCCACATCGCCCGCATCACCGGCGCAACGGTGGTCGAGGGTGAACGTGCCGCCGATTTCAGCATCGACATGAACGAGGTGCGTCGTGTGGTCGAGCAGTCACGCCCGCACGTGACTTTTCTGTGCTCACCGAACAACCCGAGCGGGGGAGTGGATTCGCCGTCGGTGGTCCGCGACGTGCTGGCCCTGTCACCCGGGCTGCTCGTGGTCGACGAGGCCTACGGACAGTTCGCCGACTGGTCCGCCGTCGAATTGATCGACGAAGAAACGCCGTTGGTCGTGTCGCGCACGTTCTCCAAGACCTGGAGCATGGCGGCGGCGCGATTGGGTTATCTCGTGGGGCCGCGGTGGTTGGTGACCGAACTCGACAAGGTCGTGTTGCCGTATCACCTCGATGCCACCAAGCAGATCGCCGGCACCCTGGCCGTGCGGTTCCTCGACGAAATGAACGAGCGTGTGCGCTCGATCGTGTCCGAACGCGAGCGCGTGATGACGGCGTTACGTTCGCTCGACGTCGACGTCTTCGACAGCGGAGCGAACTTCGTCCTGTTCCGTCCCCGCCACATGGGTGGTCGAGCGGTATGGCAGGGACTTCTCGATCGCAGCGTTCTCATCCGCGATTGTTCCGGTTGGCCCCGCCTGGCCGATTGCCTTCGCGTCACCATCGGCACCCCGGCCGAGGACGATCGTTTCCTGTCCGCCATCACGGAGGTCCTGTCATGAATCGCAAATCCGTCCGTCAACGCGTCACCGCTGAGACCTTCATCGACTTGTTCGTCGACCTCGACGGCTCGGGCCGCACCGAGGTGTCCACGGGCATCCCGTTCTACGACCACATGTTGTCGCAGGTCGGCAAGCACGGCGGTTTCGACCTGAACATCGTCGCCAAGGGTGACATCCACATCGACACCCACCACACGGTCGAGGACGTGGCCATCACCCTCGGCGAAGCGGTGCGGGAGGCTCTGGGTGACAAGGCGGGTGTGCGTCGATTCGCCAGCGGCCTCTATCCGTTGGACGAGGCA
>SYCH01000178.1 GCA_005787025.1 Actinomycetota bacterium
GGATTCGACGCGCATCGCAACGACCCCATCACCCAGATGGCGCTGTCGTCGGGCGACTACCCGGCCATGATCACCGCCCTGTTGGAGTTGGTGCCCGCGGGTCGACGATTGGTGATGCTCGAGGGCGGCTACGACCTCGATGCGTTGCGCATGAGCACCGCATCGACATTGGCGGCCCTTCTCGGAATCGTTCATCGGCCCGAATCCGAGACGTCCGGAGGCTCCGCGGAAGCGACCGCGCGCATCGACGATATCCGTGACTTTTGGAATGCCGCGGGTCATAACCTGAAGGCGTGATCCCTGATCGTTTCGCTCCGGTTCTGGAGGAGTTGTCCGACATCGGGGAGATGTTTCGCGCGTCGGGGCACCGTTTGTACTTGGTCGGAGGCTCGGTCCGGGACCTTTTGAGCGGCCACACCGACAAGAATCTCGATTTCGACGCCACCACCGACGCGCGCCCCGAGCAAATCAAGCGGTTGTTGTCGGGTTGGTCCGACGCGCTGTGGACCCAAGGCGAACGATTCGGGACCATCGGGGCCCGCAAGGGTGACCGGGTCTACGAAATCACCACGCACCGCGCCGAGGCGTATCACGCCGACACCCGCAAGCCCGACGTCGAGTTTTCCGACGACATCGAGGCCGACTTGTCCCGGCGCGACTTCACGATCAATGCCATGGCCCTCGAGGTCACTTCTGATTCACCCACCTTGGTCGATCCCTTCGGCGGTGCGACTGACCTGTTGACGCGCACTCTGCGAACACCCCTCGATCCCGAGATCAGTTTCAGCGACGACCCACTGCGCATGATGCGAGCCGCACGTTTCATCGCGCGCTTGGGCATGGAGCCCGTTCCCGAACTGGTCGACGCCGTGAGGAACATGCGAGACCGTCTGACGATCGTGTCGGCCGAGAGAATTCGCGACGAACTGGACAAGTTGATCGTCGTCGATTCACCGACGGCGGGCTTGTGGTTCCTGGTGGAGACGGGTTTGGCCGACCACTTCCTCCCCGAGTTGCCCGCGATGCGCTTGGAGAACGATCCGATTCATCGTCACAAGGACGTTCTCACCCACACGCTCGCCGTCATCGAGAACGTGCGTCCCGACGCTCATCGCGAATTCGACTTCCGTATCACCCGGTTGGCAGCCCTGTTCCATGACGTCGGCAAGCCGGCCACCCGCGGATTCGTGGAAGGCAAGGGCACCACGTTTCACATGCACGACATCAAGGGCGCCAAAATGACGCGCAAGCGCCTGGCCACCCTCAAATATTCGAACGAAGACAACGATGCCATCACCGAATTGGTGCGACTGCATTTGCGGTTCCACACCTACGAGATGGGGTGGACCGATGCCGCCGTGCGCCGCTACGTGAACGATGCCGGGCCTCTGCTCGCCGAACTCAACGTGCTCACACGGTGCGATTGCACCACCCGCAACGAGCGCAAGGCCGCCCGACTGGCGCGCCGTATGGACGAGCTCGAGGAGCGCATCGTCGAACTGGCGGCCCGTGAGGAGCTCGAGGCCATCCGACCGGAAATGGACGGCACGGCGGTGATGGAGCACCTGGGGATCCCGGCCGGGCCGGCAGTGGGACGGGCGATGAAGTTCCTTCTCGAGATCCGACTGGATGAGGGCATCATCGGAGACGACGAGGTCCGCCGACGCTTGGATGCGTGGTGGGCGACCACGCGCGCCGATCTCGACCACTGAGCGGCGACGAGTAGTCTCTCGTTCCAATGGCCAGGGCGCGCGACACGTTCGACAGCGGATCGTTCCGCGGCGTCGCCTCCTTTCGTTCGGGTCTCGTCGATCACCGCATGGCACGGCGACACCTGATCAACGAGTATCACCGTGGTCGGCTCGGACGCGAAGAGGTGTGCGACGCGCACCCCGAACTGGTGCGCGCCGCTCGTGGTGTCGGCAAGCAGACCGAAACGCGTTGTCCGATCTGCGTGGAAGCGAATCTGGTGCTCGTCACCTACGTGTTCGGCCCCCGGTTGGCCGCGCACGGGAAGGTGGTGGCCGACAACAACGAGCTGGCGCAATTCCACCGGCGCACCGAGGAATACACGGCGTACGTCGTGGAGGCTTGCTGCTCGTGTCGTTGGCACCACTTGGTTCGCGTGCTGCCGATCGGTGGCCAACGAGCGAATCGTCGGGTCGGATAGCAGATGCGGGATCGACGATGACGAAGTTCGGAGGGAACAAGCGCGGATCGATCCGACGCAACAACTGGTTGCCGCACGAAGCCAGTCGCCGTTTGCAACGAGACGCGATCACCGGTTTGGTGATGGTGTTGCTCGGGTGCGTGGCGCTGTTGGTCCTCGGAGCGATGTCGGACTCGTTCACCGTGAAGTTCATCGACGGTCTGCCTCAGATGACCGACGGAACTCCGTGTCAGTTGTTGCAGGTCACTCCCTACGACGACCCGACGATGCCGATGCGCGCGATGGTCGACTGCGGAGACTTTGGTGGCCTCGGAGTGTCGGGTGTCCTGCAACACCTGTTCCTCGCCCTGTCGGCGGTCGGCGTCATGTTGCTTCTGAGTGCGGTGTTCTCCTTGGTGCTGGCGTCGCGGATGCCGCGTGAAACCCTGGCGGTTCCCATCTGCGTGGCCGCGGCCATCATCGGCATCATCTCGGTGTGGTGGGGCCTGCAGCGAGGGGGACCGGCCTTGGTGTTCCAGGGTCCTCGGGACCTCCCGGTGGCCGGAGTCCTGCGTGTCGGGGGTTCGGTGTCCACGCGCGAAGGCGCGGTGTCGTGGGGTGCGGGCCTGCTGGCGGCTTCTTTCGTGCGCTTGACTCGCCCCTGACCGACATCTTCGACACACCCCCGTGTCATGGTGGCCCTGTGAGGTTCTTTGCTCGTCCCCGATACACTCCCGGTGTCCATATCTCTGCCCCTCAGGGGGCCTCGGACCCCACCGGGTCCGCGTCCGAAGGGAGTCACACGCCTCATGCGTGCCTATGAATTGATGATCATCCTCGACGGTTCGCTCGAAGAGCCCGTCGCCCAGCAGTGGATCGCCACCGTCACCAAGGGAGTGGCCGCAGCCGGCGGGTCCGTGCATGGCAAGGCCGACTGGTGGGGCAAGCGCCGTCTGGCCTACCCGATCAACAAGAAGGAAGACGGCTATTACATCGTCTTCAATCTCACCGCCCCCGGTGGTGCTCTCGACGAACTCGAGCGTTCCATGCGAATCGCCGACGAGGTCCTTCGCCACAAGTTGCTCCGACTCCCCGATGCCGAAGCCGCTCGCCGCGGCCTCGTGGCGGCCTGAGCCTCGTCTTTCGACCCCATCAAC
>SYCH01000179.1 GCA_005787025.1 Actinomycetota bacterium
CCTCGGTGGGCGACAACACCGGCGAGAAACACGCGTCCGATCCCTCGAACACCGCTTCCCACTCGGTGCGGGTGCGGGTGGCGAACACGGCGGCCATGCGCTTCTTGGCCTCGGCCCACACGGTGCGATCGTTCTGTCGCGTTGGAGCCAGCAATTCGTCGTCGGCGACACCGAGACGATTCACCAGTTCGGCGTAGAACTGCGGTTCGATCGCTCCGACCGACACCCAACCACCATCGGACGTCGCGTACACGTTGTAGTAATGCGCACCGCCATCGAGATGATTGGTGCCCCGTTCGCCCCAGAAACCGTTGGTGGCAGCCACGAAGAACGGTCCGAGGATCATGGCCGCGCCGTCGACCATGGCCACGTCGATGGTCTGGCCGAGTCCACTGGTGGTGCGTTCGACCAAGGCGGCCGACACCCCCATCGCCAACAACAATCCGCCGCCGGCGAAGTCACCGAGCATGTTCACCGGAACGGTGGGTGGCTGGCCCTCGTAACCGATGGTGTGCAACGCACCCGACAGCGAGATGTAGTTGATGTCGTGGCCGGCACGTTGCGCCCACGGGCCGTCTTGACCCCAGCCGGTCATGCGGGCGAACACCAACCGCGGATTGTGCGCGCACAACACGTCGGGACCGATGCCGAGGCGTTCGCACACGCCGGGTCGGAACGGATCGATCACCACGTCGGCCGCGCCGGTGAGGCACAACAGGGCGTCGATGTCGGTCGGGCTCTTCAGGTCGAGGGCGACACCGCGCTTGCCGCGCATCATCGGGTTCGTCGGAACGCGCGAACGATTCGCCCGCGCGGCCACCTCGGGTCGATCGACGGCCACCACGTCGGCTCCGAGATCGGCCAGGATCATGGCGCCATACGGGCCGGGACCCTGACCCACCAACTCGACGACGCGAACACCCGCGAGCGGTCCGGGCATGGTCAGCGACCCGCGTCCTCGACGGCGCGCTCCTTCGCCCAGCGGTAATCGCTTTTTCCGGCTGGTGAACGAACCATGGTGTCGACCAAGGTCAACTGACGGGGCACCTTGTAGCCGGCCACGTGCTGGCGACAGTGCTCTTGAATGCTCTCGAGACTCGGCTTGGTGCCCGCACGCGCCTGCACCACCGCGGCCACCCGCTCACCCCAGCGCTCGTCCGGCACACCCACCACGACGGCGTCGAACACCTCGGGATGCGACTTCAACGCGTTCTCCACTTCCTCGGGGAAGATCTTCTCGCCACCGCTGTTGATGCACACGGAGCCCCGACCGATCAACGTGATCGACCCGTCCTCTTGCATCACGGCGAAGTCCCCGGGGATGGAATACCGCGTGCCGTCGGGACCGGTCACGAACGTGGCGGCCGACTTCTCGGGATCCTTGTGATAGCGCAACGGGATGTTGCCGGTACGGGCCAACTTGCCCATCACACCGGCCGGTACGGGGCGAAGGTCGTCGCCCAACACCACCGAGTCGGGGGCGGCCTTCACCGTGAGACCGGGGGTCTTGGGTGCGTCCTTGCCCACCATGGTGATGCCGTTGGCACCACCCTCGCTGGAGCCGACGGCATCGGTCAACACGATGTTGGGGAACATGTCCAAGAACTGGTCTTTGCACGCCTGCGAGAACAGAACGGCGCTCGAACTGACGGCGAACAGCGACGACAGGTCGTACTCGCCGCGATGATCGACCAAGTGGTCCAACATCGGGCGGGCCATGGCGTCGCCGGTGATCATCACCAGGTTCACCTTCTCGGCGTCGATGGTGCGAAACACGTCGGCTGGATCGAACTTGGCGCGCAGGATCACCTTGTTGCCCACGAAGCTCTGGCCCATCACGCTCCATTGCGTGGCGCCGTGCATGAGCGGGGCGATGGGCAGTCCACACAGATGGAAACCGTTGCGTCCCTTCTCCACGAATTGTCCGGGCTCGGTCATCCGCACGCCGGTGGTGATGTCGACGCCACCACCCAGGGCCATCACCACGTCCTCGTGCCGCCACACCACGCCCTTGGGCATGCCGGTGGTGCCACCGGTGAAGAGCATGTAGATGTCGTCGTTGCTGCGCGGCCCGAAGGCGCGCTCGTCCGACTGCACGGCCAAAGCGGCCTCGAAGTCGGGGCCCATCACCAGTTGCGGAAGATCGGGCTGGACCGCGCGGGCACGATCGGCGTACTCGGACTCGACGATCAGATACGTCAGGTCGGCGTTGCCGAAGAGATAGGCGAGTTCGTCCTCGACGTAGCGGTAATTGATGTTGACCCAGACCGCGCGAATCTTGAAGATGGCCCACAGGGCCTCCACCCACTCGACGCGGTTGAGCGCGTAGATACCAACGTGGTCCCCCGGCTTCACGCCTTGGGCCGCCAAGTGGTGAGCCAAGCGATTCGCTCGACGGTCCATCTCGGCATAGGTGCGCTTCACGTTCTCGTCGGCCACGTACTCGCGGTCGGGCCACTCGTCGACGGCGGCCTCGAAGAGATCTGCGATGTTGAAGGTGCGGGCGGGCATACGTGTGTGCTACCACATAGAGGGCAGTTTCAGGGAAAACGGAGACGATATGTCAGGCACCGAGCATCTACTGGTCGAACAAGTGGGACACACCTTGGTGGTCACCATGAACCGTCCCGAGGCCAAGAACGCACTGAGTCCGGCGATGATCGTCGGGCTGGCCGACGCCTGGGTGCGGCTCAACGAGGACGACGACCTTCGGTGCGCGATCCTGACCGGGTCGGGCGGTTCGTTCTGCACGGGCATGGATCTGAAAGCGCGCGCCAACGACGATGCCGGTCCGAACCCGTACCAAGAACGTTGGGCCGCCGATCCCGATCTGCACTGGAAGGCGCTGCTGCGTCACTACCGCCTGCGCAAGCCGTTGATCGCCGCCGTCGAGGGATACGCCGTGGCCGGTGGAACCGAGATCCTGCAGGCGACGCACCTGCGCGTCGCCGGCCAGAGCGCCACCTTCGGTGTGTTCGAGGCTCGCCGCGGATTGTTCCCGGTCGGCGGCAGCACCGTGCGCCTGCAACGCCAGATCGGCTACACCAACGCGCTCGAGATGTTGCTCACCGCGCGCGGCTACACGGCCGCCGAAGCCAAGGAGATCGGCCTCATCGGCCACGTGGTGCCCGACGGCAAGGCCCTCGACAAGGCGATGGAACTGGCCGACATGATCTGCGCCAACGGACCCCTCGCCGTGGAGGCGATCCTGAAGTCCGTCCAGGAAACCGCGGCGATGTCCGAGACCGAGGCGTTGAAGTTGGAATTCGAGATCGGCTGGCCCATCTTCAGCACGAACGACTCCAAGGAGGGTCCGCGGGCGTTCGCCGAGAAGCGCGCGCCCAACTGGACGCGCACCTGACCAACGAGTTCGTCAGGGCTTGCTACTCGACACCAGCCACATGGCGAAGAACTGGCTGCCACCGCCGTACGCGTGGCCGACCGCTTTGCGCGCTCCGTCGATCTGGTGTTCGCCGGCCTTGCCCATCACCTGCATCGCCGCTTCACCGAAGCGCAACATGCCCGAGGCGCCGATGGGGTTGGTCGACATCACGCCACCCGACGGGTTGATGGGCAACGAGCCACCGATGTCGGTGACCCCGTCCTCCACCCAACGCCATCCTTCGTTGCGCGGAGCGAAACCGAGATTCTCGAGCCACATCGGTTCGAACCACGCGAACGGCACGTAGATCTCGGCGACGTCGATCTCCTTGGCCGGGTTGGTGATGCCACCCTTGCGCCACAGATCCTCGGCGCACATCTCGCCGGCGCGCGGACTCACTTGCTCGCGACCCGCGAACGCGGTGGGCTCACTGCGCATGGCGGTGGCGTGCACCCACGCCTTGGGACCCGCGTGCTTGTCGGCACGCTCTTCGCTCATGATCACGAGGGCCATGGCCCCGTCACTGGACGGGCAGGTCTCGACGAAGCGGATGGGGTCCCACATCATGGGGCTCTCGAGAGCCTTCTCGAGGGTCCAGTCCGGCTCGTGCAGGTGTGCGTACGGGTTCTTGCACGCGTTGGTGCGGTCCTTCACGGCCACCATGGCGCCGATGTGCGAGGGGGCGCCGGAACGCTTGATGTATCCGCGCACGATCGGCGAGAAGTATCCACCCGCACCGGCGTGCACCGGCATGCCGAACGGAATCGGAACGCTCAGCGCCCACATGGCGTTGCCGTCGCTCTGCTTCTCGAAACCGACGGTGAGAACCGTGCCGTGGATACCGGCCATCACGTGTTGCGCGGCCACGATGGCGGTGGAGCCACCGACCGATCCGGCGGTGTGCACGCGAAACACGGGCTTGCCGTGCGCCGCCAACGCGTCGGCCAACCACAACTCGGGCATGGCGACCCCCTCGAGCGGGTCGGGGGCCTTGCCGATGACGATGGCATCGACGTCGTCGATTCCGATGTTGGCATCGGCCAACGCGCGATCGACGGCCTCACGCACGAGACCGGCGATGGACACGTCGGCGCGACAGGATGCGTGCTTGGTTTGTCCGACGCCAACTACCGCACAGAGATCGGCCATCTCAATCACCCTCCATCACACACACCAGGTTCTGCTGCAACATCGGACCGCTCGTGCAGTGTGCCAGCACGCGATCAGCGGATCCGGAGAAGACACTCTCGGCCGCCTCGGCGAAACGAGCCAAGCCCGCGGCCATGGCCGGATTGGACACCAACGCTCCACCACTCGGATTGACGTGCGTGCCCTCACCGAGATTCATGGCGCGGCGCAACAGGATCTCCTGATGCGTGTACGGCGCGTGCAACTCGGCGATGTCGATGCGATCATCTCCGGCTCCGGCATTGGCCGCGGCGATGGCGGCCGAGGAACTTTCGACCATTGATCGAGCGCCCAAGCGTTGGGTGTCGATGCGATGGTCGATGCCACGGATCCAGGCCGGGCGTCCGGCCAAACCGCGCGCCGCGTCTCCGGCGGCCAAGATGATCGCGTTCGCGCCGTCGACGGGTACGCCACAATCGTGAGCCCGCAACGGAGCCGTGGTGTACGGACGAGCGAGCAGTTGTTCGGCCGTCACGTTCTCCTTGGCGTAGGCGATCGGGTTGTTCAACGCGTCGCGATAGCTGCGCGCGGCCACCTCGGCCATGTCGGCTTCGCTCAGCACGCCGGCGTCCAGACAGGCCCGCGCCTGCAGTGCGGCCAGCGAATCGAAACCCGGCCACAACGGTGTCACCATGTACGGATCGGCCTGCAGGTTCAAGATGCGATCGATGGGGCCCGAGGTGGTCTTGCCGTTGGAGAACACCAACGCCACGTCGCACTCACCAGTCTGGATCTTCACCCACGCCTCGTACAGCGCCAACGCTCCATCGCCTTCGACGTGGCTCTCGACGATGGGCGGCCACGCACCGATGGCGTCCACGGCGGCTACGAAACTGAACGGTTGTCCGCTCATGTAGTCGCAACTTCCATGACACCAGAAGCCGATCTTCTGGCGCTCGATACCGACCTTGGTGATCACGTCGTTGATGACGGGCAGGATCAATTCGACCGACGTCAACGTCGAGCCGACTTCGTTCGGTCGCTGGGCCGTCGCGACGATGGCCACGTCACGGCGCGCCATCAGCTGGCTCCCGCTTCGACGCCCATGTCACGATCGGGTTCACCGGTCGGACGAAAGTGGGTGATGTTCTCGAGCGACGGACCCCATTCGCTGCGGTCCTTCCACACCGGTTCGACACGCATGCCGATACGAACGTCGGTCGCTTCGCATTCCTGGATGAGGTGTTGCATCGAGATGTCGGCGCCGTCGAGAAGGATCTGAGCGGCCACGTACGGCAACTTGATCTTCTGGCCGAGGAACGGAACGTTCACCACGCAGAAAGTGGTGATGGTGCCGCGTGGTCCGACCACCACGTCCTCGCCCAGGATGCGCGCGCACTTCGGACACACCCCGTTGCGCGGCGGGAAGTACACGAGCGAGCAACCCGGACACCGCTTGCCGACGAGGGTGCCGTCGAGCAAACCATTGAGATGACTGGTGGCGTTGGGTCCGGCCGACCAGTTGTACGTCACCGAGATCGGCTGGCGCAGCCGCATGATTCCGTCGGCCTCGCTCATGACGCTCCCTCCAGCAAATCGAAACAGGCGATGTCGCGAATGCCACCCGAACGCTCGTCGGCCCAACGCACCTTCACCCGTGACCCGGTGCGAATGCGCGCCATGTCGCCGGCATCGACGGCATGCAACAGCGGCACGTCGGCCCCGTCGAGGGTGATCAGGGCCCACGCGAAGGGACGCTCCAAAGGTTGATCCGGTTGCGGGACCGACTGCCAGGCCCAGGTGACGACCGTTCCGGTCTCGGCCAGGGTCACCCATTCGTCCAGTTGTCGACCGGTGACGGGGTCGAATTCGGCCGGCGGAAAGTACACCCGTCCGTCGGATCCCTTCGTGCCCTCGAGTCGACCTTCCTGCAAGGACTGGAAGAAACGGGACAACAGGGTTCCGACGGTGCGCTTGTACGGGTACGCGACGACGAGAGGAGCGGTGAACACTCCGTCGGGCCCCGTTGTCGACGACGAGGTTGCTGCAGACACGGGATCGTTCTTATCACTTGAGCAACGTTGGGCGCACACCGTCGGCGAGGAATCCGCGCCCTATCGAGAACGCCTCGCTGCTTGCTATTGTCGGACCTGAGGCGGGCCGCGGGGGTCCCGATCGGAATCGTGGGGGAATCATGAACAGCAAACTTCGCTCGACACAGGCCATGGTCGCGATCGCATTGGTCGCCATCACCGCGGTCGGCTGCTCGAATCGCGAGGAAGGTGGCGACACGACGAGCGCACCGACCACCGAGGCCCCCTCGACCGAGTCTCCGTCGGGTTCCGAGGCGCCGACCACCGACGCGCCGACCTCCGTGATGTTCGGCGACATGGCGAGCCCGTGTGGCCCGGCCACTGACGCCGGAGTTCCCTCCATCGCCGAGGGTCAGAACGGAGGCGACACCCTGCGTCTCGGCACGGCCACCGATCACGGTTACGAAGCGGCCCCCGGTCTGACCATCGAGATGCTCGACGCCGCCGAGGCCTTCGCGGGCTGGTGCAATGCCCAAGGCGGCGTGCGCGGTCTACCC
>SYCH01000022.1 GCA_005787025.1 Actinomycetota bacterium
TCCCGCAGAGTGATCCCACGCAGTCGAAGCTCACGCTCATGTCGGAGTCGCTGCGCAACGACGGCCGCGTGTGGGTGCCCAAGAACCCCGACGAAACCCGTTCGGCGGCCCAGATCCCCGAGGAGGAGCGCGACTACATCCTCGAGCGCCTCTACCCGAGCTACGGAAACCTGGCGCCTCGCGACATCTCGTCGCGCGCGGCCAAGCGTTCCGTCGACTCCGGGCGCGGCGTCGGTCCGTTGAAGAACGGTGTGTATCTCGACTTCAGCGATGCCATCAATCGCCTCGGTCGCAACGTGGTGGCCGAGCGTTACGGCAACCTCTTCGAGATGTACGAACGCATCGCCGGCGAGAACCCCTACGACATGCCGATGCGCATCTATCCGGCTTCGCACTACACAATGGGCGGATTGTGGGTCGACTACGAGCTGCAGACCTCCATCCCCGGCCTGTACGCCGCGGGTGAGGCCAACTTCTCCGACCACGGCGCGAACCGCTTGGGTGCATCGGCACTCATGCAGGGTCTGGCCGACGGGTACTTCGTGTTGCCATACACCATCGGCAACTATTTGGCCCCCATGCTGAACAAGCCCATCCCGGGCACCGATCATCCGGCGTTCAAGGAAGCCGAGCAGGCCGCGCAACAGCGTTACCAGGGTTACCTCGACATCAAGGGCACCCGTTCACCCGACTTCTTCCATCGCGAAGTCGGTCGCATCATCTGGGATTACTGCGGCATGGAGCGCACCCAGCAGGGTCTCGAGAAGGCCCTGTCGGAACTGCCCGCCCTGTACGAGGAGTTCCGGAAGGACCTGCGCGTCACCGGTGATGGCACCAGCCTGAACCAGACGCTCGAGAAGGCTGGCCGCGTGGACGACTTCTTCCAACTCGGAATGTTGATGTGCCGTGACGCCCTCGAGCGTGAGGAGTCCTGCGGTGGTCACTTCCGCGCCGAGTACCAGACCGACGAAGGTGAGGCGTTGCGCGATGACGACAAGTTCGCGCACGTCGCCGCGTGGGAATGGACCGGAGAGCCCACCAAGTCGGTTCGTCACACCGAGGAACTGACGTTCGAAGCCGTCCACCTCGCGACCCGGAGCTACAAGTGAGCAACCACCTCAAGAACCTCAAACTCAAGATCTGGCGTCAGGACGGCCCGAACACCGCGGGTCGCTTCGAGGACTACGTCATCGAAGAGATCAGCGACGAAGCGTCGTTCCTCGAGATGCTCGACGTATTGAACGAGCGTCTCATCTCGGACGACAAACTTCCCGTGGTGTTCGACCACGACTGCCGCGAGGGCATCTGCGGAACCTGTTCGCTCATGATCAACGGTCAGGCGCACGGTCCCGAGCGCCGCACCGCCACGTGCCAGTTGCACATGCGCAAGTTCAAGAGCGGTGACGAGATCGTGATCGAGCCGTGGCGCGCCTCGGCGTTCCCGATCATCAAGGACCTCATGGTCGACCGGTCGGCCTTCGACCGCATCATCGAGTCCGGCGGCTTCATCACCGCCCCCACTGGCGGTGCGCCCGACGCCAACTTGATCTCGATCCCCAAGCCCGTCGCCGACGCGGCCATGGACTCGGCGGAGTGCATCGGTTGCGGTGCCTGCGTGGCGGCCTGCCCGAACGGCGCGGCCAACTTGTTCACCGCGGCCAAGATCAACCATCTCAACGTGTTGCCCCAGGGTCAGGCCGAGCGTTACAAGCGCGTCGAGGCGATGGTGGAGACCATGGACGAGTACTTCGGTTCGTGCACCAACCACGGCGAGTGCGAAGCGGCGTGCCCCAAGGAGATCTCGATCGACGTGATCGCGCTCATGAACAAGGACTACCGCAAGTCCAAGGTGAAGAACCGCAAGGAACTCAGCCGCGGCTGATCAGTCGGCGGAGTACGTGGTGTAGCGATTCGTCGCCACCACCTCACCACATTCGAGGGTCAGATCGATCGTGATCTCGCCTCCGACGAACGGAGCAATGAAGTCGATCGCGCCCACCCTTGTGCAGTCGTCGGCGGCGATGTCGCCTTCCCACTTCCAGACCTTCTCGTCGTGGGCCATCTCCACGCGCGCGGTCACGATGGCGTCGATCAGATCCTCGCGGCGATCACTCACCACGTGGATGTCGAGCGACACTCGTTCGCCGGCGCGCACGGTGGCCGGAGGTCGATCGGCCACCACGATCACCGGCCGACACGCCTCGGCCAGAGCGGTGAATCCCAACTTCGGTGAGCGCTCGTGGTCCAACACGCTCCACGACACCATGGGCATGGCGTCGTTGAAGGCGAACATGCAAAAGCCCCCGGTGGGCCGGTATTTCAATCGCCGCAACGTCTCGATGTGATGTCGCAGGACGTCGGCTTGGTACACCTGGGTGGCCAGTCGCCATTCGTCGAAGGTGTCGAAGGCGGCCGGAGGAACCCGCTCGTCGAATATCGACTTCTGCAGGCCGTGGTTGGTGCTCAGGTGCTCCCAATCGAGGTTGGGCCACCGATGCGGTTTCATGAAGTCCGCCGACTCCGGAACGGCCTGAGCGCCGAACTCGCTCACGAATCGAACGAGCCGTGGAAGCATGGCGGCGAAACCGGGGAAATCGCGTTCCTGTCCGTGATACCAACCGAAGTAGAAGTGGCTGTCGGTGCCCTCCAGTTGCGGCAAGTGGGGCAGGATGCCGCTGTGGGCCACGACGGGACGGGTGACGTCGGCCTTCTCGAAGGCGCGCTTCAACCACCGATCGAGCACGCTCTTGTTCCACGAGGGAAGTTGATGGCCCGCGATGAACGGGATCGCCAGCTTCTTGATGTCGAAGGTGTCGCCGTCACCCACGGACAGTGCGAGCGGCTCGTTGTGTCCGCACCAGGTGATGATCGACGGGTGATGTCCCAGGATGTTCACGGCCTCGGTGGCCTGGCGCACCGCTTCGCGGCGGATCTGTCGGGCGTAGGCCCACTGCAGCGGGAAGTCCTGCCATATCAACATGCCGAGTTCGTCGGCCGTCGCGTACAACTCGGGGCGCGAGATGTGTCCGTGGACCCGCAACAAATCGAGCCCCGCGTCGCGGGCCAGCTCCACGTCGCGACGCAGCTCGTCGGCGGTGGCGTCGGCCAGCATGGCGCGCGTCGGGGCAAGATTGGCGCCCTTGATGAACAGGCGCTCACCGTTGATGGTGTACACCCAGTCGCGCACGGAGACCTCGCGCAGTCCGGTGCGGCGGTTCGTCGCGTGACTAGTCACGCCGTCGCACACCACCTCGACACGCACGTCGGTGAGGTTCTGCTCGCCGAGCGACCACGGCCACCACAGTGCCGGTTGGCTCACGTCGACGTCCCACTCGAGTTCGTTGGACCCGACGGCAACCGAGCGTTGTTGCACGTCGGCCACCGCACCGTCGACGTACGTCACAACTTTCACCGGACGTTCACCATCGCTGTCGAGACGGGCGTGCAATCTCAGATTCGCCCGGGCCTCGCTGGCATCGCGACACAGCACACGCAACGCATCGATACGCACGGGCCCGGTGGACTCGATGTGCACTCCGCGCCAGATGCCCCCGGGGTTGAAGAGGGGGTCGATGCAATCCCAATGCTGGAAGACTCCGGTGATGTTGCGCTTGTTCTTCTTGTCGCGTTGTGGTGAACAGGTTGCTCCGATGGCCAGCACGTGTTCGTCGTCTAGTCGCGAGAGCGCGGTCACGTCGTACGCGTGGGGGATGAAGTAGCCCTCGGGGTCGCCCAGGTACGCACCATCGAGCCACACGTCGCCTTGATAGAAGATGCCGTCGACCACCACGAATCGGCGTTCGCCGTCGACGGGTGCCGGCATCGTGAAGTCGCGTCGATACAGCAGCGGACCGTTGCTGGTGGCGAAAAGGGGATGAGCCTGCCAATGTCCGGGTACGTTCATCTCGGGCCACTCGGAGTCGTCGGTGTCCAGGCCCACACTCGTGCGCAAGGCATCGTCGGACGCGAACGAGACCTTCCACGCACCGGTCAGGTCGAGGCCGAGTCGAGCGGTTTCTCCGGCGCGACCCTCGGCTTCGGTACTCACGACATGAAACCGTAGTGGACACGGGCTTCCGCCGTGTCGCCAACGCCCCTGGGGAACTACTGTCGGCGCATGGCTGAATCACGAGCGCCCGAAGTTGCGACCATCAAGGAACTGAAGGCCGCTGGCTGGGTGTCGCGCCCGGTGAAAGAGGAGATGCGACTGAACGCGGTCGCACGCATCATGGCCAAGGAGCCGCTGTTCGAAGGCGTGCTCGGCTACGAGGACACCGTGATGCCGCAGTTGGAGAACGCCATCCTCGCCGGCCACGACGTCATCTTCCTCGGCGAGCGCGGTCAGGCCAAGACTCGCATGATCCGCAGCCTCACGGGCCTTCTCGACGAGTGGCTGCCCATCGTCGCGGGTAGCGAGATCAACGACGATCCGTACAACCCGGTGTCCAAGCACGCTCGCGATCTGGTGGCCGAGATGGGCGACGGAACCCCCATCAGCTGGGTACATCGCACCGATCGTTTCGGCGAGAAGTTGGCCACGCCCGACACCGCCATCGCCGACCTCATCGGCGAGGTCGATCCCATCAAGGTGGCCGAGGGTCGTTACCTCAGCGACGAACTCACGTTGCACTACGGGCTCGTGCCCCGTACGAACCGGGGCATCTTCGCCATCAACGAACTCCCCGACCTCTCCGAGCGCATCCAGGTCGGTTTGCTGAACATCCTCGAGGAGCGCGACGTGCAGGTGCGTGGTTACAAGATCCGTCTGCCCCTCGACGTGTTGTTGGTGGCCTCAGCCAACCCCGAGGACTACACCAACCGCGGTCGCATCATCACGCCGCTCAAGGATCGCTTCGGTAGTCAGATCCGCACGCACTATCCGCTCGAGGCGGCCACCGAGGTCATGATCGTCCGCCAGGAGGCCCGTCCGCCGAGTGTTGGTTCGATCACCGTCACGGTTCCGGCCTACATGGAACTCATCGTGGCCTCGTTCAGCCAGTTGGCTCGCGCCAGTAGTCAGGTGAA
>SYCH01000023.1 GCA_005787025.1 Actinomycetota bacterium
CGCTCAGCGGATCGCCGGCGTTGGTGGTCGAATCACCGATGCACAGGATCGGTCGAACATCCGCGCTCGGGACGACGTCGATCAACGAAGCGGCGATGCGCATGGAGACCTCGAACGTCTGATTCCGATGCCGTTCGCGGTGATCGTCGACGATGATCTGGAGCACCACGCTGCTGTCGGGCTCGTACTCGTTCACGAGGAGCGAGTCACGCTTGGCGCTGGCCTTCCAATTCACGCGACGGACGTCATCGCCGCGTTGGTACGAACGAATCCCCCGAAAGTCGTGTTCGGTCGGTGCCAGGCTTCGAGCGCGCCGCAACTCCTCGATCAGCAGACCCTCGGTCGAACGAAGCGAGGGAGCGATGGTCGGAACCCGCCGGGGATGCACCAGGACCCGGTGTCGCAGATCCACCAACAACATCCGGCGCGCCAGGGCCAACGGGTCCTCGAGGGCGAACCGGGTCGGCCCGATGACCAACGAACCTCGTTCGCGGGCCTCGATGTCGATGGAGAGTCGGCGGCGCTCACCGTGGCGTGATGCGGGGATCGGAGTGCGAGCCACGACTCGTCCGTCCACGAACTGGCTGAGGTGAAAGGCCGGTGAGCGGCGACGAGAGACCACATCGAGTTCGATGTGGAGTCGCTCACCCTCGCGAGGGTGGAGCGGAGTGGTCGAACAGCGCAACTCCGGCAGTGCCGCGGGCCGCCGCACGATCGCCACGGTCAGGATCGGCGCCACGATCATGCCGGCACCGAGAACGAACAATTCGGACAAACCGAACAGTCGCGCCGAGAGCAACGTCAGTGACCCGAGGAGCAGCGACGTCTGGGCCGCGCGGGTCGGCATGTTCAGCGTCCCGAAGGCGCCGTGACCGAGGCGAGAATCTCGCCGATTATGTCGGGGGCCCCGAACCCGCGGGTCACCGCTTCGTGTCGAATCATCACGCGGTGCGCCAACACGGGCACCGCCAGTTCCTTCACGTCGTCGGGGGTGGCGTAATCCCGGCCCCGAGCGGCGGCCAAGGCTCTCACGGCGCGGGCCAATTGAACCGATGCCCTCGGGGACAAGCCCAACGCGAGTCCGGGATGTCGACGACTCGCGTGCGCCAAATCGACGATGTACTCGCGCAGCGAATCCACCATGCGGACCTGCTCGGTGGCCTCGATCATCATCACGACTTGCTCGGCATCGACCACCGGCTCGAGTCGGACCTCCCTCACCGAGGTGTCGTCGAGGATTTCGAATTCGGACCGCCGATCGGGGTACCCGATGGAGACCCGCATGATGAAGCGGTCGAGTTGGCTCTCGGGGAGTTGGTACGTGCCCTCGTGTTCGATCGGGTTCTGGGTGGCGATCACGAAAAAGGGACGAGGGAGGCCGCGCGTGGTTCCGTCGGACGTGACCTGGCGCTCCTCCATGGCCTCGAGGAGTGCCGATTGGGTCTTGGGTGAAGCCCGATTGATCTCGTCGGCGAGAACGATGTTGGCGAAGATCGGTCCTGGTTGGAAGTCGAAACATTCGCGCTCACGACTCCACATGGATCCCCCTACCACGTCGGAGGGCAAGAGATCGGGAGTGAACTGGATGCGTTGCCAACTGCAGTTCACCGACGTCGCGAGCGCCTTGGCGAGGCTGGTCTTGCCCACCCCGGGGACGTCTTCGATCAGGAGATGTCCGTCGGCCAACAGAGCGACGACGGCGAGTTCGATCACCGATCGCTTCCCGCGCAAGACGGTGCCCACGTTGTCGACGATCGAGTCGAACATTCCGGCGAACGATCGGGAGGGAGTCGCGTTCATCTGCGACACGCTAGACGCTCAGGTTGTATCGCCTCGGGCGGCCCGCTCCCCGAATACCGTGACCTCATGCAGGAGAACGTCGGGGTGCTCGCCGTCGATGTCGGCGGCACGAAACTGGCTGCCGCGGTGGTGGCGCGTGACGGCACGATCGTGCGACGGGACCGTATCCCCACGCCCCAACGTGATCCGTGGAGTGCTCTGACGACGCTGATGCGTCGCGTTCAGGCGGCCACATCCGAGTTGGAGCTCGTCGCCTGCGGAGTGGCCTGCGGCGGGCCGATGAGCACGGGAGGTGAACTCGTGTCACCGTTGCACATCCCGGCGTGGCGGGAGTTCCCGTTGCGTCGGTCGATCGCCGACGCAACGAATCTTCCGACGTACGTCGACAACGATGCCAAGGCGTTGGCGTTGGCTGAGGGTTGGCTGGGGTCGGCGCGCGACCAGTCGGACTTCATGGCCGTGGTCGTCGGAACCGGGGTGGGTGCCGGATTGGTGTCCTCGGGCCGGCTTGTCGATGGTGAGTCGGGCAATGCGGGACACATCGGACACATCGTCGTCGGGGACGAAGGGCGCACCTGTCGATGCGGTGGACGCGATTGCCTCGAGGCTTTCATCTCGGGCACGGCGGTCGAACGGGAAACCGGTCGTTCGCCGGCCTACGCACCGGCGGGTTTGATCGAGCGCAACGGTCGTTTGTTCGGTCAAGCGGTGGCCTCCGTGGCGGCGGTGTGCGACATCCGGCGGGTCGTGGTGGGTGGAAGCGTGGCCCTCGGATGGTCTGCACCGTTCTTCGAGGCGGCGAACCGCGAGTTCGAAGCGCGTTCGCGCATCGGCTTCACCCGCGGACTGGACATCGTGCCACTCGGTCTCGGTGACCGGTCCGCGCTCATCGGCGCCGCGGCGGTGGCGTGGCGCGTTTTGGTCTAGGTTCGCATCATGCGTCCCATGTACGAACCCGAGGTCGAAGAGTTCCGCAACAAGGTGAAGTCCTTCCTCGCGAAGAACCTCTCCGCCGATTGGCGTGGGATCGGACACCTGGCCGCCGACGAGACCCACGAGTGGGTGATGAGTTGGCGCGCGACGTTGCACCGCGAGGGCTACCTCGCGCCCGGATGGCCGGTCGAGTACGGCGGTGGTGGAATGTCGGCTCTTGAGCAGGTGATCGTGGCCGAGGAGTTCGCCCGCGCCGGCGTCCCGACCGGAGGCCCGAACGACGGATTCGGGATCACCATGCTCGGCAACACGTTGTTGCAATGGGGCACGGAGGAGCAGAAGAAGTTCTACCTGCCGAGAATCCTCGCCAACGACGACATCTGGTGTCAGGGATACAGCGAACCCAACGCCGGCAGCGACCTCGGCAACCTCGGGTTGAAGGGTGTTCTCGACGGTGATCAGTGGGTGTTGAACGGTCAGAAGATCTGGACGTCGGCCGGCCATCTGGCCGACCACATCTTCACGTTGGTGCGCACCGACCCCGACGCTCCCAAGCACAAGGGAATTTCGTTTCTCTTGGTCGACATGCGTCAGCCTGGAATCGAGGTTCGACCGATCAAGATGATCAGTGGCGAAAGTGAGTTCAACGAGGTCTTTTACACCGACGCGGTCTGTCCCAAGGACAACGTGGTCGGCGGAGTGAACAACGGATGGGCAGTGGCCATGACGTTGCTCGGCTACGAGCGTGGAGAGGGGGCCGCCACGGTGCCGGTGCGCTTCCAAGCCGAACTCGATCGCTTGTTGCTGCTGGCCAAGGAGTGTGGCGTCGATCGAGATCCTCGGGTTCGTCAACGACTGGCGTGGGCGTATTCCAAGGTTCAGATCATGCGCTATCTCGGTTTGCGCACCCTCACCAAGTTCCTGGCCGGTCATCATCCCGGCCCGGACGGCGGCCTCTTCAAGCGGTATTGGAGCGAGTATCACAAGGAGGTCACCGAGCTCTCGCTCGAGATTCTGGGTGCCGCGTCGATGGTGGTCGAAGGCCGAGCGCCCATGAATTCGTTCCAACCCGACGACCGATCGGCTCCCAATTCGACCGCCAGTTGGGTCGGCTCGTTCCTCAACGCCCGAGCCGGGACCATCTACGCCGGCTCGTCGCAGATTCAGTCCAACATCATCGGCGAGATGGTGCTCGGACTGCCCAAGGAGCCTCGACCGTCATGAGTCGGTCGGCATGACCGTCCTGGCGCGAACAGCGGCGTACACACGTGTGGTGGTCGCCGTCGTGCTTCGACCGTCGTACTGGCCGGTGTCGGTCACGGTGATCCGTCGTTTGGCGCCGCGCGGTTGGTGGCGTCGGCCGCCTTTCTTGCCCGTTCCAAGATCTTCGTACGCACGATTCCGAATGGAGACCCAGTACGGCGGTGAATCGCCGCTCCCGACGGTGCCCGATGTGCTGAAATATCTGCGATGGGTGCAGCGATGGGATGCGGGACGATGAATCGTCGGCGAAGGGTCCGGTGATCAGGTCATGCGAAGCGCGCTCGTACTCAACGCGTCGTACGAGCCGCTGAGCGTCGTTCCGGCTCGCCGAGCCGCGTGTCTCGTGCTCGACGACAAAGCCGAGGTCGTCGAACACGACGGAACCCTCATTCGCTCCGAGAGTTTGGCGGTCCCGAATCCCCTCGTGATTCGGCTGCTTTACATGGTGAAGGTGCCGTATCACCGGCGAACGGCACTCTCACGCCGGGCCATCTTCGCCCGCGACAACCATCGCTGCCAGTACTGCGGTGCCGAGGCCGACTCGATCGATCATGTGATGCCACGATCACGTGGAGGGCAACACTGCTGGGAGAACGTGGCGGCGGCCTGTCGCCGGTGCAACCTCTACAAACGCGACCGTACGCCCGATGAGGCGGGCATGAGGCTGACCCAATCTCCGCATGCGCCGCGTGAGTCGGCATGGGTCACCGTGGCCGTGACCCGTGTCCCCGAGGCGTGGAAGCCGTACCTGGCGCGGGCATCCTGAGCGGGATGCTTCGAATCGAACGACCGGTTGCGGCGTCGGCCGCCGAATTCCATGATCGCGAGGTGCCCGACGGGGACGATGTGCTCGTGTGGTGGTTCGAATCGAGTTCGCCAGCACTGATTCTCGGCTCGACCCAATCCGAGGATCTCTTGAATGTCGATCGTTGTCGTGAGCGGGGCGTGGATGTGGTCAAGCGACGCAGCGGTGGGGGGTTGGTGTTCGTGTCGTCGCGTCACACGTTGTGGGTCGACGTGATCGTGCCCCGTAAACACCCGGCGTGGAAAGTCGACGTGGGTCGGGCCTCGGAATGGATCGGCGAGGTGTGGCTCGATGCACTGTCACCTTCCTCGGTCGACGTCGTCGACCGACCACTGTCCATCCACCGCGGAGCTCAGGAGGCCACGACGTGGTCGAAGCTGATCTGTTTCGCGGGGCGCGGGCCCGGTGAGATCTTCGATGATCGCGGACGGAAAGTGGTGGGTATCAGTCAGCGACGAACTCGGGCCTGGGCCCGGTTCCAGTGCGCACTGTCGCTTCGCTGGGAACCGTCGCTCTTCGTCGACTTGATCCCGGACGGACCGACGATCGCCGACGTCGAGCACGCCGGTTTCGACGTCGGGTCCGGTTTCGACGTCGAGCGCGTGCGCGATTCGTTCACCGAATCCTTGGCGAGCGCACTTTCGTCGGCAGAGTCATCGGTCCCCCTCGACGCGGACTGCTGACTCGCGAGTCGGCTGTTCAGGCCGCCGGGGGCGTCGGTGAAGTCGACTCGCCGCCGGCGACGGTCGTGCTCGGAGCGGCGGTCGTCGGCGGGGTGGTGGAGCGACATCCGTCCACGGCCTTCACGATGGGGAAGGGGTTGACCGCGGGCCCGCCACCGGGGTGGTACTCGAAATGCAAATGGGGTGCCGAGCTGCTCCCGGTGTTGCCCACGTATCCGATGACCTGTCCGGCCACGACCTCCGATTCGAGGCCGATGCCGTCGGCGAAGGTCGAGAGGTGGGCGTAATGGAAGTAGGTCCCGTCGGCCGCGGTGAGACGCAGGGCGTTCCCGCCCAGCGAACCGGGCCGATCGAAGAACTGTCGCGTGATCGTCCCGTCGACCACCGCGTACAACGGCTGGCCGGTGCGAGCGATGATGTCGACGCCTTCATGACGACGTCCCCCGGCGCGCGGTGACATCCACGTGTCGGAGAACCAACACGGACCGAGAACCGGGAAGACCCCGATGGACACGGTGGTCACCGGC
>SYCH01000180.1 GCA_005787025.1 Actinomycetota bacterium
CGACTGGGGTGGTTCCGGCTTCGGGGCCTGCGAGGAGATGCTGGGCCGGGTGTTCGCGTCTCGGCCCGGACTTCGTGACCGCGTGGTGTTGGCCACCAAGGGTGGCATTCGTCCGGGTGTTCCGTACGACAGTTCGGCAGGGTATTTGACGGTTGCGTGCGAGGGGTCGATGTCACGCCTGGGGGTGGACGTGATCGACCTGTATCAGATCCATCGGCCCGATTCCTTCGCGCATCCGGCCGAGGTGGCCGAGGCGATGATCGCGTTGCGTAGTCGCGGTTTGGTGCGCGAGTTCGGGGTGTCGAATCACACGGTGGCCCAGACGCGGGCGTTGCAGAGTCACCTGCCGTTTCCGCTGGCCACCACGCAGCCCGAGTTCTCGGTGGCGCATCTCGATCCGTTGTCTGATGGCACGCTCGATCTGTGCAATGAGACCGGCATGGTTCCCCTGGCGTGGAGCCCGTTGGCCGGCGGTCGGGTGATGCGGGCCGAGGGCGTGAGACCCGCGTTGGTCGGGGTACTCGACGAACTGGCGGCCCGTGAGGGCGTCGGTCGCGACGCCGTTGCCGTGGCTTTCGTGTTGCACCACCCCAGTCGACCCGTGGCCGTCGTGGGTACCCAGAACGTGGCGCATCTGGAATCGGTGAGTGCCGCGACGGGCGTGGTGTTGTCGCGCGCCGACCTGTATCGCATCGTCGAAGCCAGCACCGGAGCACCGCTTCCATGACGACGAACCTTCGGCCGTGCGAGGTCAGTTGGTTCGCCGCGTTGTGCGATGACGACTACGAGCAATTGGGAGTGTCCAACGCCGATCTGGCGAGTTCGTGGGATCATTGCTCACGCATCGTCACCACCGCGGAGGAGCTCGGCTTCGACAACATCCTGCTGCCATCGGGATACGGCCTCGGGATCGACTCGGTGGCCTTCGCCGCTGGTGTGGCGGGTCGAACCTCGACCATTCGCTTGTTGGTGGCCGTGCGTTGTGGCGAGATGTGGGCGCCGCAATTGGCGCGCCAGATGGCCACCTTGGATCAGATGTTGGACGGACGATTGACCATCAACATCATCTCCTCGGAGATGCCCGGCGAAACACTCGACGGCGAGCCTCGTTATCGCCGCACCGCCGAGACCATGCGGGTACTGCGGTCGCTCCTGAACGGGGAGTCGGTGAAACACCAGGGCGAGTTCGTGAACCTCGACATCGACCCACCGCGGGTGCGCACCGTGAGCGGCGCCAGTCCGCTGCTGTACTTCGGTGGTTTGAGCGAACCGGCCCGCGAGGTGGCGGCCCGGGAAGCCGACGTGTACCTGATGTGGCCCGACACACGGCAGTGCATCGCCGAACTGATCGACGACATGACGCAACGGGCCGCGCGTCACGGTCGCACCCTGCGTTTCGGCTACCGCGCCCATGTGGTGGTTCGAGAGACCGAGGACGAGGCTCGTCGGGCGGCGGACCACATCGTGGCGGCCCTCGACGACGAGGTGGGCGCGGCGATTCGGGCGCGATCGCTCGACAGTGACTCGGTGGGGGTGCGACGTCAAGCCGAGTTGCGCGGGTCATCATCGGACGACGGTTTCGTGGAGCCCCATCTGTGGACCGGTATCGGCCGCGGACGTAGTGGGTGCGGGGCGGCCATCGTGGGCGACCCGTCGCAGGTGCTCGTGAAGTTGAACGACTATCGCGACATGGGCATCGACGCGTTCATTTTGTCGGGCTATCCGCATCTGGACGAATGCGAACGCTTCGGCCGGATGGTGCTGCCGCTGCTCGATCATGCGGGCCTGCCGACGTAGCCGATCTCCTCGTCACTAGTGTCGGGTCGAACGGACGGAGAACCGATGAACGCACCACGACGCCGCCACATCGCCCTCGTGGCGCACGATCACAAGAAAGCCGATCTCATCGAGTGGGCGCGGATCAACAAGGACACGTTGGCGCAGCACGATCTGGTGGCCACCGGAACCACCGGCAAGATGCTCACGGAACAGGTGGGTTTGAACGTGCGATGTCTGCGCAGCGGACCCCTCGGTGGCGATCAGCAATTGGGTGCGTTGATCTGCGAGGACCAAGTGGACATGTTGGTGTTCTTCTGGGATCCCTTGGAGCCCCAACCGCACGACCCCGACGTGCGCGCGTTGTTGCGCATCGCGGTGGTCTACGACACCCCCACGGCCTGCAACCGGGCCACAGCGGATTACCTGATCTCGTCACCGTTGTTCGCGGCCTGAATCGCGATCCTCAGGGTTCGACCACGATCCAGCCGCGGCTCTGAAGTTCGGCGGCCAACACCGAATCGGGCAGAGCACGGGCCGCCTTTTCGGGCGCGGAGAGACGAGTCGGCATCGGCTTCACGGGGGCGGGATCGCTGTCGCGCGTCGTGGAGATCGCTTCCTCCAACTCGGCCTCGGCGCGCAATCGTTCGATGAAGTCGTCGGCCTCTTGACGGGTGAAGCGTCCGGCCGCTTGGCGCTGGTTGAACTGCAACGGCCCGCGGGCGTCGCGGAAGTCGGTGTGCCCCGCGGTTTGCAACAACTCGAGCAGTTCGTTGATCTGTTGCTTGGATGCCGGAGGGCCGGCAGGTTGTCCGAAGGCCATGCCCCAGTCTCGTTCAGGGGTGTGGCGGGTCGGGGGATGGGTCGTCGGAGGCGAAGACGAAGGTGTTGGTGAACCGAGCCGCGGTCCGCTGACCGGCGTGAAAACTGCACTCCAGATGGGCCACGCGATGTTGTGCCGTCCGTCCACGAGTGGAAATCCGTCCGATGCGCGAATGCATGGTCA
>SYCH01000181.1 GCA_005787025.1 Actinomycetota bacterium
CCATCGGTGACGATGCATTCGCCGAGCAGATCGCCGCGGTGTCCGACCTCGAGATGTTGTCGGGCATCCGGCCGGGGTATTTCGACATCTGCACCGCTGCCGCCTTTCGCTGGTTCGCCGACGAGGCGGTCGACGTGATGGTGATCGAGGTCGGACTGCTGGGCCGATGGGACGCGACGAACGTCGTGAACGCCCAGGTGGCCGTCATCACCAACATCGGTCTCGATCACACCGAGTTCGCCGGACCGACCAAGGCCGACGTGGCCCGCGAGAAGGCCGGCATCATCAAGCCGGGCAGTGCGGTGGTGTGCGGTGAGACCGCGCCCGAGATCGTGGAGTTCTTCGCCGACGCGGGCGGGGCGTCACTGTTGGTTCGCGGCACCGATTTCGACGTCGACAGCAACCAACTGGCACTCGGCGGACGCCTGGTCGGGGTGCGCACACCGACGACCATCTACTCCGATGTCGTCGTTCCGCTCCACGGTCGTCATCAGGCCGACAACGCCGTGGTGGCCATCACCGCGGTCGAGACCTTCTTTGCTCGACCGCTCGCGCAAGAGGTGATCGACGAGGGAATGGCGGCGGTCACCATGCCCGGACGCTTCGAGGTGATGGGGCATCAACCGTTGGTGATCATCGACGGCGCGCACAATCCGGCGGGCGCCGACGTGTGCGCGGCGGTGTTCTTCGAGGACTTCGATCCGGCCGGTCGGCGCGTGCTGGTGGTCGGCTGTCTGAAAGGTCGCGACCCCGACGACATGTTGTCGGCGTTGCGTGCCGACGAGTTCGATCTGGTGATCAGTTGCCCGGCACCGTCGCCGCGGGGGATGCCGGCGACGGATCTGGTGGAGGCGGCCCGCCGTGTGGGTTGCGACACCGTCGAGTCGGCGACATCGGTGGAGCGAGCCATCGATCGGGCGTTGAGCGAGGCCGGACCCGATGACGCGATTCTCGTGACCGGATCGCTCTATGTCGTGGGTGCCGCCCGTCCGCACGTGGCCCGCCGGCTGCCTTGAGGACGCACCGGCACCCGCCGGTAACCTGACCCCATGTCTGACCGCACCCTCGTCCTGTTCAAACCCGACACCGTCGAGCGGGGCCTCGTCGGCTCGGTTCTGTCCCGTTTCGAGTCCAAGGGGCTCACGATCGTGGCCATGGAACTACGGCGCCTCGATGCCGACACGCTGGCTCGCCATTACGAGGAGCACGTGGGCAAGGGTTTCTACGCCGACCTGGTGGCCTTCATGTCACGCGGTCCCGTGGTGGCTCTCGTGCTCGAGGGCCCGGAGAACACGTGGGAGGTGGTGCGTTCGATGATGGGTGCCACCAACCCGCGTACCGCCGCTCCCGGCACCATTCGTGGTGATTTGGGCATCCTTTTCACCGAAAACCTGGTCCACGGCAGCGATTCATTGGAGTCGGCGGCCCGTGAGATCAGCATTTTCTTCCCCAATCTGTAACATTCGGTCGATACACCCGGTTCGCCGGCGCCGATCCGGTGCCGACCGTCGTCCGGCTCTCGACAACGTAGGAGGCTCTGGCCATGGCCCGCAGTAACCCGCTGGCCCTCGGGCGCGACATAGCGATCGACCTCGGGACGGCCAACACCCTGATCTACGTGCGTGGACAGGGCGTGGTTCTGAACGAGCCCTCGGTGGTGGCTCTCGACGTGGCCGACGGACGGCCGGTCGCGGTGGGCGAGGAAGCCAAGCGCATGATGGGCCGTACCCCCGGGCACATTCGCGCCGTGCGCCCCCTGAAGGACGGCGTCATCGCGGACTTCGAGGTCTGCGAGAAGATGTTGCGCTATTTCATCCAGCGGGTGCACAGCAGCCGGTGGAGCAAGCCGCGCATGGTCATCTGCGTGCCGTCCGGGATCACGGGCGTCGAGCAGCGTGCCGTCCAGGACGCCGCCGAATACGCCGGAGCTCGAAAGCCGGTGCACATCATCGAAGAGCCGATGGCGGCCGCCATCGGTGCGGACCTGCCGGTGCACGAACCAAGCGGCAACATGATCGTCGACATCGGGGGCGGCACCACCGAGGTGGCCGTCATCTCCCTCGGAGGCATCGTCACGGCGCAGTCGGTCCGGGTGGCCGGCGACGAACTCGACGAAGCGGTGGTGGCGTTCCTGAAGAAGGAGTTCTCGCTCGCTGTCGGCGAGCGCACGGCCGAGGACATCAAGATGCAGATGGGATCGGCATGGCCCTTCGCCGAGGAGATGAAGGCCGAGATCCGTGGGCGCGACCTCATCAGCGGCTTGCCACGAACCATCACGTTGTCCACCGACCAGGTGCGCGAGGCGATCGCCGAACCGGTGGCGGCCATCGTCGACGCGGTGCGAGCGACGCTCGACAAGACACCTCCCGAATTGGCGGCCGACATCATGCACCAGGGAATCACGATCACCGGTGGTGGTGCTCTGCTGGCCGGCATCGATCGGCGATTGGCCCATGAAACGGGTATGCCCATCAACATCGCGTCCGATCCCTTGTACTCGGTGGTCATCGGATCGGGGCGCGCGCTCGAGAACATCGAGATGATGGGTGGATTCCTCTCCCAGAGCGGCGACTAGGGGCGAATGTTTCCATGCCGATCTATTCGGTCAGCCGTCGTCGGGCCGTGGCTCTGCTCGCCTTGACGTCGATCCTGCTGATCACCCTCGATCAACAAGGCAACGGCATCGTCGGCGGTGCGCGCAACGCGTTCGGTTTCGTCTTCCAGCCGGTGGAGGAGGCCACCCGAGTGGTCACGCGTCCCGTCCAGAACGCCTGGCGCGGCATGACGAACTACGGCGAACTCGAAGCCGAGAACGAGCGCTTACGCGATCAATTGGACCAGCAAGAAGGTGCATTCATCGCGGCGTTGGCGATCGTGCGCGATGCACAGGAGTTGTTGGCTCTCAACGGGATCGACAACCTCGCCGACGTCTCCTCGGTGACCGCGCAGGTGATCGGAGGAACACCGTCGAATTTCTCGCAAACGGTCGAGATCAATCAGGGATCGGATCGCGGATTGAAGGTGGGCATGGCCGTGGTCAACGCCGCTGGTTTGGTGGGCAAGGTCACCCAGGTGTTCTCGAACCGCTCGGTGGTGATGCTTTCGAGTGACGTGCAGTACGCCATTCCGGTGCAAATCGTGAACCAGGGCGAGGACCCGGCCAGCACCACGACATCGACCAGCACCACGACATCGACCACCACCACGACATCGACCACCACCACGACATCGACCACCACCGCGACATCGACCACGGTGCCGACGGTGACCCCGTCCGGGGGAGTCGTTCCGTCCACGGCATCGTCGACCACTCCGGCGACGTCCACGACCACCACGATCGTCGACCTCAGCGGGGTCGACTTCGGGGCACTGGTTCCCAGCACCGTGGCGGTGTCCACGATCGCGCCGGGCGCGACGTCGTCGGCGCCGACCACCACCATCGACATCAACAACCTGCCGTCGGTCGAGACCGGCATCTTCCGGGGTCGGGGCCCGGACAAGGCGCCGGTGGTCGAGTTCGTCGATCAGAACGCACGATTCGGCGAGGTCCGAGTGGGTGCCCTCGTCATCACATCGGGTGGATCGAGCAGCTTGGCTCCCCGCGGAATCGTCGTCGGTCGGGTCATCAAGATCGTGGAGCGAACCGGAACCGCGGGTGCGGTGTTGGAAGTGCGCCTCACGGCGCGACTCACCACGTTGAACTTCGTTCGGGTGCTCCTGTATCAGCCGGTGGTGTCGGGCGGATGATCGATCTCGTCAATCGTCCCGGCATCCGATTGTTGATGGTCGGTCTCCCCGCGCTCGCGTTGCAGACGACCTTGTTGACCGAGCTGACCCTGTTCGGGGTTGTCATGCAATTGATCCTGTGCATGTCGATCGGGGCGGGTGTGGCGTCGGGACCCGAAGGCGGTGCCTTCGCGGGGTTCGTGCTCGGCCTGATGTTCGATCTCGTTCTGACGTCACCGTTGGGTCTTTCGGCTTTGGTGTACGGACTGGCGGGATTCGTGGGGGGATTCGCGTTTTCCACGTCCCTGGCGAATCCACGATGGTTGAACGCCGTGACATGCGCCGGATTGTCGGCGGCCGCCATGTTCGTCCAGCCGGTGGTGGCCAACTGGATCGGAGTCGAAGGTTGGATCTCGTCGCGCCTCGTGAAGGTGATGATCGTGGTCGCGTTGTTCAATGGAGTCGTCAGCTACGCGGTCGTGCCCGCGATGCGCTGGAGCCTCGCCGTGCGACGGTTGCAACGACTGGCCCCACCGTCGGAGGTCTTCTTGTGAGTACTCGTCGGGTGAAGCCCGAGCGGGTCGCGACGATGGCAGGCTGTTCCCGTGGCAACTGATCGGAGATCGTCGCGCCTGGTGGCTTTGGGCGTGGTCGCAACCGTGATTTTCACGGCTCTCGGCCTTCGCATGTGGTTCTTGCAGGTCGTGGACTCATCGTCCCTCGAGTTGAAGGTGCAGTCGAACAAGACGCGGACGGTGAAGTTGTTGCCCGAACGCGGCCGCATCTTCGATCGCGAGGGGCGGATCATGGCCGACAACGAACGCATCGTCACGGTGACGGTTGCTTGGGAGGCGATGCGAGACGACGATGATCGTTCGGAACTCTTCTCGCGATTGGCGCCGGTGCTCGACATGGCAGTCGACGACATGGAAACCCGCTATGCCGGTCCCGTCGGGTCTGAAGGTGAGCGCACGGGTTCGCGATACAGCCCGCTTTTGCCGATGCCGTTGATGGAGAGTGTCAGCGAGGAAACCGTGGCCTACTTGCTCGAACGTTCCGAGGACTTCCCCGGGGTCGATGCCACGATCCAATGGAAGCGCGAGTATCCCTACGCCCCGTTGGCCGCACACGTGGTCGGTTACCTCGGCGCCATCACCAAGAGCGACGCGGCACAGTACAAGGACCTCGGTTACGACCTGAACGAACGTGTCGGTCAGTTCGGTGTGGAGAAGATCTTCGAGCCGTACCTTCGAGGTACACCGGGTTTCGTTCGCTACGAGGTCGATTCACGGGGTGCGATCTTGCGCGTGGTCGAACGTGTCGAGCCCGTTCCGGGCAACGATCTGCAACTCGCGATCGATTTGGATTACCAGCAGTTCGCGGAACAGGCGTTGGAGACGCAGTTGCGCTTGAATCGGTTCATCGTCGCGTGTCAGGCCAAGGACGACAAGAAGCAGTTGGTGAAGCCGCAGTTCCCCGAGTGCTCCAACTTGAAGGCCCCGGCCGGTTCGGTGGTCATGATGGACTATTCGAACGGCGAGGTGCTGGCGCTGGCCAGTTATCCGACGTTCGACAACCGCTGGTTCAACTCGGGCATCTCCGGGGACAAGTTCGCGCAGATCTTCCCCAACACCAAGGACCCGGACCAGTCGTTGCTCGTGAACCGAGCCATCTCCGGTCAGTACAACCTGGGCTCCAGTTTCAAGCCCTTCGTGGCCTACGCGGCATTGGCCACCGGCCAACTCCCCGGTGGGGCGAGCTATCGGTACGTCGATCAGGGTTCGTACACGCTCGTCAGCATCGACCGCGAGACCTGCCAAGTGGTGAAGTGCATTTATCGAAACGCGCTGTGCGGCGGTGGAAACTATGCGTGTCGCTACGGCGTGGTGACGGTCGAGGACGCCCTCGCCGTTTCGACCGACACGTTCTTTTACAAGATCGGCGAGGAGATCTTCTCCGAACGAGGTGGGCAGCCGATTCTTCAGGAGGAGGTACGCAAGTTCGGTTTCGGTTCGCGCACCGGCATCGATCTTCCCTACGAGTCCGCGGGTCGTGTGCCCGACAAGGAGAGCAAGCGCCAACTCGTCGAGGACGGTGTGCTGATGGAGGGCGAGAGTCCGAATTATCTCGTCGGAGACAACGTCCAGTTGTCGGTGGGTCAGGGACTGCTGGCGGCATCCCCGTTGCAATTGGCCCAGGCCTATGGAGCCTTGGGTAACGGTGGTGATGTCAACCGACCGCTGATCGCATTGGCGCTCCTGTCACCCAGTACCCCCAACTCCGAGCAGGTGGGCATGGCGGATCTGTCGCAGTCGACGGTGGTGCTGAACCTCGGATTGAAGAACACCGTTCGATCGCTGAACATTCCGCCCGATGTCCTCGATCCCATCGTGAAGGGTCTCACGCGGGTGATCACCGGTCCGGGAACCGACAACGGCTCGTACCACGCCACCACCGGTGAGCGGTTGTTCAAGAGTTATCCGTACAAGGATCTACCCATCGCGGGCAAGACCGGAACGGCGCAAGGTGCGGCCAGCCTTCCGTGGAACGACTCGTCGGCCTTCGGCGCCTTCAGCCTCGATCCGACGCGCCCCATCGTGGTGTCGGCGTATCTCGAGAAGGCCGGCTACGGTGCCAAGGCCGCGGCTCCCGTGGTGAAGTGCATGTTCATGGCCGTCGCGGGCGCGGCTTTGATGGCTCCGGTCGTTCCGTCCAATCCGTTGAACAC
>SYCH01000182.1 GCA_005787025.1 Actinomycetota bacterium
CGACCCTTGCGAGCCAACTGCTGTGTCACCGGCTCGAACGGCTTGTCCGGTGTGATGAGCGCGATGGTCTCGACTTTGGCGACTTTCACGCGGGCCTGCACGACACCGATGATGGTCATTCCGTCGATGTCGGCCTCGGCTTCGACCTTGATGACATCACCGGCCTTGGCACCCACGGGCAGGATGGTTCCATCGAGAACACCCTTGGGTTCGCGGGCGCCAGCGGCCCGCCAGGTCCATGTTCCGTCGGGGCGCGAACTGGTCAACTCGATGTCGATGCGGCGGGGCATGGTTCCGCACACTATCGGGCTACCGTGGTTGCGTGCCGATCTACGCATTGGGGGACCGCGTCCCGTCGATTCACCCGGATGCCTACGTCCATCCCGACGCCGTCATCATCGGTTCGGTCACCATCGGGGCCGGCAGTTCGGTGTGGCCGTGCGCCGTGTTGCGTGGCGATGACGGCGAGATCAACATCGGAGAGCGCACCAGCATCCAGGACGGCTGCGTTCTGCACACCACCTACATCTATCCAACGGTCGTCGGTGACGATTGCGTGGTTGGCCACATGGTCCACCTCGAGGGCTGCACCATCGAGAACGGTTCCTTGGTGGGCAACGGATCGATCGTGATGCACAAGGTGGTCGTTCGCGCCGGTGCCGTGGTGGGGGCGAACTCGGTTCTGCTCAACGGCACCGAGGTTCCGTCGGGCGCCCTGGCCGTTGGTTCTCCGGCCGTGATCAAGCCCGACAAGGCGCGTCCGGCCGAGATCAAGATGGGCTCGGACTCCTATGTCGCCCGCGCACGCATTTATCGCGAGAAGCTTCGTCGCATCGACTGACGAGCGGCGACCTACGGCATGGCCCTCACGATCCGCGTTTCGGTCTCCGCATCCGACGCGGAATGGGTGTCGGATCTGTTGTGGGGACTCGGGGTGGTGGCGATCGAGGAGATCGTCGGAGCCGGGGAAACGTTGATCCTGCGCACCTCGATGGGGGAGGACCACGACACCGTTCGCCGGGCGATGGACTCTCTCGACGTCACGTTGGATTGGAAGTTCGAGTTGGTCGACGATCACGCCGTCGACACGTGGAGGTTGCACGTTCGACCGTTCGAGGTGGGCGACGAACTTCTGGTCGTTCCGGCGTGGAACGACGAGCCGTCGAGCGATACCGGGCGCATGCGCGTGACCATCGAACCCGGTGCGACGTTCGGAATGGGTGATCATCCCACCACGCGCGGTTGTCTCGCGCTGCTCGAGCGGATGGACTTGCGGGGCCGATCCGTGCTCGACGTCGGTTGCGGTAGTGGGATTCTCGGAATCGTCGCGACCATGCGCGGCGCGCGATCGGCTCACGGAGTCGACATCAATCCGGCCAGTGTCGACGTGTCGCGTCTCAACGCCCGCGCCAACGGGGTCAGCGATCGATGGACGGTTTCCGACGAGCAGCCGTCAGGGGAGTTCGACGTCGTGCTCGCCAACATTCTCGCTCCGGTCCTGATCGACCTGTCCGACGAGATCGCTCGTCGCGTGGCGTTCGGTGGTGTCCTCGTTCTGAGTGGTGTGCTCGACGGTCGTTACGACCACGTGCTGAGGGAGTATCCGGACTTCGTCGTGACGGAACGTTCGGTCATCGACGGCTGGGCGTCGTTGAGACTCGAACGCCGTTAGGCCCCGGCCAACACGTCGATCTCGTCGCGGGTGGGCAACGAGGGAACCGCACCCTTGCGGGTGGCCGCCAACGCACCAGCGGCCGCCGCTCGGCGGGCCGCACCGGCGATGTCGAGTCCCTGGCTGAGGGCGGTGGCCAGGGCACCACACGCGGCATCGCCGGCCCCGGTGGTGTCGACGGCGCGCACCACGAACGGAGGGATGTCGATCTCTCCGTCGTTGGTGATGATGCGCATTCCTCGGGCTCCCAGGGTGACGATGACGACCGACACGCCGCTGTCGAGCAGTGTCGAGGCGCCGCCCAACAATCCGAGTTCGTGTTGATTCGGGGTGATCACGTCGACCAACTGCAACAGCGACCGGCTCAATGTCGCTGCCGGCGCGGGGTTGAGAATCGTGCGGGCTCCTCCGGCGCGCCCGATCGCCAGAGCAGCTTCGACCGCATTGAGGGGAATCTCCAGTTGGCACAGAACCACTCGGGCCCGGGACAGGACGTCACGGTGGGCGTCGACGACACCGATGCCGAGCCCCTCGTTGGCGCCCGGAACGACGACGATCGAGTTCTCGGCGTGGCCATCGACGTTGATGAGAGCGCGTCCGGTGGGCGCATCGACGTCGGTGACGAACGACGCGACACCCTCGGCGACCAAGAGGCTGTGAAGAGTATCCCCGGCATGATCCGAGCCGAGGCAGGTGATGAACGCCGTGTCGGCCCCGGCGCGAGCCGCGGCAACCGCTTGATTGAGCCCCTTGCCGCCGGCGTGCTCGGCGTACTCCGAGCCGAGCACCGTCTCGCCCGGGCCCGGCAGTCGCTCGACGGTGGCCACCAGGTCGAGGTTGCTGCTGCCGACGACCACGACGTCGTACGAATGCGACCCGCCAGTCATGGTCCCATTGAACCCGCGAACTCGGTGGCCGAGCAACCCGGGTGATTCATGATGTCACGATCCGCAGGAGGGGGTCGATGTCGAGTCGATCGACCGCCGGCAGGTACACCCGGGCGGCATCGTTGCGGAACTTGGCGCACAAGTCCGGGCGAAAGAAGCGCGCTCCCTCGCGCACGACGTAGTTGACGATGAAGAAGGTGTACGCCATCGGAAGGAACCGGATCTCCTCCTCGGACAACGGGTTCACTGCGTGGTACGCCTCGATGAACTCGACGAAGGACGGCTCGGTCAAGGTGTGCGGTGAATAGGTCCAATGGGTGCGATCGCCAGTGGCCGACGAGACGCGCGACAGGAAGTAGAAGTCGAGCACACGGGACTCCACGCGGAACCAGTCGTAGTCCCAGCGCGAATGCAGGGCGAACTCGCCCGAGGGATCGCGGCGCACGGAGAAGTTGCCGAGGTTCCAGTCCACGAGAATCGGTACGCGCGTCCACGAGTCGTACCGGATGTCCTCCATGGCCAGCAGGAGATCGTGGGTCCGACGCCAGAGAAGACCGACGTGTTCGGCGGACAGTTCGAAGTTGCGCGAAGCGAACGGACTGGACAAAAGATCGAGAAGATGTATCGCATCGGACTTGATCGAATTCGACGTCGCGGGAATGGCCGGAGCGATGTCGGTGCAGGCCGCATGGAAGGCGGCCATCTCACGAGCCAGGCAACGGGTCTGCCGTGAGTCGAGGCGCGGGGGGAGCGGATCGCCCCGTCGTGCTTCACCGTAGAAGGCCACCCACAGTTGTTCGTCGTAGTGGGTGAACGGACGATCGCCCCGACCGAGCACCGGCGCGAGGAAGCCATCGAAGCGCGTGCCGGTCAGCAGTTGTGAGCAACGGAAGAGCCGGTCGTGATCCTCGGCGAACAAGAAGTACGAGCCGTAGCTGGACACCTTGGCGAAGACCCGCTTGGTGCCGGACTCGTCGGCGGAATCGAGGTCGATCCGATACACGGTGTTCGTCGAGACCATCGGACTGGTGTCGTGAATGGCCACGATGGATCGGGGATCTCCGAATGCCTCCCAAGCCGAGTACACGGCAGAGCGGTGGACGTCGGCCATGCGTCAGTTTCGCATCATGCCGTCACGCGAATGCGTCACGGGTCGCATCACTGCGTACGGGTCAGGAGGCGGCGCGAATGCCGATGGGCGCGATGAGGCGGAACCCGGCTTCGTGCCGCTCATCCTCGCTCTCGCCGCCCCAGAGGCCGTACTCATGATTCGTCCGCGCGAACTCGCGGCAGGTCGCGTTCACGGCACATCCGGAGCAGACCGCACGAGCCATCGCTTCGCGGCGCTCGCGCGCCTGCGGGCGTTCGGCGGTGGACGGGAAGAAGAGATGGGTCATGCCACGGCACGCACCCTTGTACATCCACGCGTCCTCGGTCTGCTGGCGAGTGATGACGATGTCCACGGTCGACACGGTTTCCCCCTCGGAATCTGCCCGAATCGCCGCCCCGACCCCCGAGACGACGACGACACCCTAGGACTATCTAACCGGTGAGTCAATTACGAAATTCGAGCCTTGGTGGACTCCCGAATCACTTCGAACGACCGTGTCAGCCCAGGAAGTGGTCGATGCCGGTGCGAAACGCCGAGATGTCGTCCGGCGTGGTGTCCCAGGCGGTCATCCAGCGCACCTGACGCTGCTGGGGGTCCCAGTCGTAGAAGAAGGACCAGTCGCGCAGGGCCTCGATGCCCTCGGTGGCGACTGCGGGGGAGAAGGCCGGGAAGAGGCTGTTGACCGCCGGCTCGGATCCGACGTCGAAGCCGTCATGACCCCGCACGGTGTCGTGGAGACGTCGGGCCATGTCGTTGGCATGTCGGGCGTTGTCGATCCAAAGGTCGTTCGACAGCAACGCCGAGAACTGGGCGGAGATGTAGCGCACCTTGGACGGAAGCTGCGTGAACTGTTTGCGGGTGTAGCCGGCCGATCTCGCCAGATCGGGATCGAGGAAGATCACGGCCTCTCCGTACATCATCCCGTTCTTCGTCCCACCGAAGGACACGATGTCGACACCGGCATCGCGTGTGAAGGAGCGCAAGGTCTCACGGGAGGCACCGAGGGCCGCGGTGGCGTTGGCGATTCGCGCTCCGTCCAGGTGCACCCGCATGCCCATCTCATGGGCCACGTCACACAGCGCGGCGATCTCGGAGGGGGAGTAGAGCGTGCCCCATTCGGTGCTCTGGGTGATCGAGAGCACACTCGGTTGGACATGATGAACAACGCCGAGATTGTGGCGCAGCGACCACACCTGATCGGGCGTCATCTTGCCGTCACGGGCCGGCAAGTCCATCAGTTTCGAACCCAACAAACGCTCGGGCGCTCCGGTCTCGTCGACGTTGATGTGCGCACAGTCCGTGCACACCACGGCCCCGGCGGGGGAGAGTACGGAACCGAGTGCCAGAACGTTGGCACCCGTTCCGTTCCACACCATCAGGGTGACGACGTCGTGATCGAACAGTTCCGCGAAGTCCTGCTCGGCCGCCGCCGTCCACGGATCGTCGCCGTAGGCCGTCGCGTGACCGAGATTGGAAGCCGCCAGTGCCTCCATGACCGCGGGATGGACGCCCGCGTTGTTGTCACTGGCGAACCGTTGGAGCGGCGCAGCGGGAGAGGACATTCCCCGAGTCTGTCGCTCACCCCGACGAGATCCCACCGCTCGGCCCTTCTCGTGTGGCATGATTTCGTCATGACGAAAAAGACCGATGGGACACGGGGGCGGGGCATAGCGGGCGCGGCGAATCAGTCGCGATGCCGATGGTGCCGACGGGTTCTGACGGCCCGCCCGGGTCCCGGGCGCCCCAGGGTCTTTTGTTCCCAGGCGTGCCGCCAATGGGACTGGGTGTCACGGCAGCGGGCTCGTGAATTGCAAATCAGCGAGAACGAGTTGGTCGTGGCTCGACGCGAGCTGGAACGGCTGTACGACGATCTCTACGTGCTGTCGTGTGCCATCGAAGACACCGACCGTGAACTGAGGGCTGGGAAACCAACGGTGGCGAGCCTTCGCGAGACGTTGCAGTGGCTCTTGGATGCGGCGCGACCTTTGCACAACCGAACCGTCGCCCCTCACCTCAATTAGCCCATAATATCCGTTATGACACATTAGGACACGCGACGACCAGCGGAGATGCCGGATCCGGAGGCTCCGCCGCTCTCCCGCGGAACGGGTCGTTCAGCGAACGGCGACCAGGTCGACGACGAAGACCAAGGTTTCGTGACCCTTGATGACCCCGCCGGCGCCACGGGCGCCGTAGCCGAGATGCGGCGGGATGGTGAGCCGTCGCCGGCCGCCCACCTTCATGCCCGCCACGCCTTGGTCCCATCCCCCGATGACCTCGCCGGCCCCGAGTCGGAAATCGAAGGTCTCGTTGCGGCTCCAGGACGAGTCGAATTCGCGCTGGGTGCTCCAGGCCACGCCGACGTAGTGCATCACCGGTCGGCATCCGGTGGTGGCTTCGCTCCCCTCGCCCACCACCAGATCCGCGATGACGAGTTCAGCGGGCGGGTCTCCGGCGGGGATGATGATGGTGGGTTTGGACGACTCGGGCATCGGAGCACTTTAGACGACGCCGAGTGACTGCTCAGGAGTCGGTGTTCTTTTTCGGGGGCACACAGGAGCCCTGGGCCACGGCAACCGGTTTGGTTTCGTCGTCGGTGAAGGCCACCACTTGTCCGGTGATGAGTTTGCTTCCGACGCTCAGGATGCGCCCGCGGGCGTGGAGTCGGGTGCCC
>SYCH01000183.1 GCA_005787025.1 Actinomycetota bacterium
TTGAAGTTGCGACTGACGTCGGCGTATGCCGAGGCAAACACGCTCTGGATCTCGTTGTCGATCGCCGTGATCACCTGCATCAACTCGCGACGGGTCTTGCGCACGTCCTCGAGTTGCTCCTCCAAGAACCGATGGCGTTCCTGCAACGCGTTGAACTCCTCGAGGGCCAGCGGGTTGATGGGACCCATCACTCGCAGTTCGCGTTCGAGGTCACGGGCCCGAGCGGGAGCGCTGACTCCCTCGGGCAACTCGGGCAACTCGGCGACCTCGGCGACCTCCGGCTCGACGTCGAGGTCACGACGCAGGGTTTCGACGGTGGCCTCGAGGCGCATCTTGACCTCGGCCTCTTCCACCTCCGTTCGGCGCGAACGCTCACGAACCTCTTCCAGTTCGCGCTCGGCCCCACTGCGCGACCGACGCATCTCGTCGAGACGAGTGGCCAGAGCGCGCACCTCGTCGCTCTGACGACGACGCATCTCGTGAAGTTCGGCCAATCGCGCTTCGATGGCCACGCGGTGAGCATCCACGATGGTGGCGAGACGCTCGGACGCGCCCAGGATCCGTTCGATCTTCTCCCGACGCCCGGCGGCCTCGGCGCGCGCCACCGCATCGGCTTCGAGTCGTCGCTCGGCATCGGCCAAGCGGGACTCGATGAATTGCTTTCGCTCTAGCAACCCGGCCGAACGCACCTCGAGGTCACGACGGCGTCCGACCAACAAGGCGGCCTTGGCTTCCATGGTCGCGCGAGCCTCCCCCCGGGCCTTGGCCGCCTCGGCCTCGGCCAACTCCTCGTGCTCGAGGGAGGGAACCAGACGCTCGAGTTCGGCCACACGCGTGCGCAGACGAACCAGACGATCGTCGATCTCGGACAGCGTGGGTTGCAGACCCTCGGACTCGGTGGCGCATTCGCGCCGCTCGCTCTGAGTACGCACGAGGGCCTCCGACGCGGCCGTGAAAGCGGCATCGTTCGAATCGAGTCGCTTTTGTACGTCCTGCTCACGTTGTCGCGCGATCTGACTCTCGGACGTGGCCATCCGCACGGCTTCATCGCGAGCACCGAGGTCGAACTTCGACTGCTCGGCGTTACGCAACGCGTCCTCGAGCGCGGCCGCCGTGGCACCACCACCGGCGACACCGATGCGCCATCCCGTCGTGGTGAAACGATCGCCCTCGGCGGTGACGGCCACCAGCCGCCGATCGGCCATGACGGCGTCGACCGCCGTGGTCCAATCGCTCACCCGAATCGAATTGGCGAGCAAAAGATCGAGCAGTGCTTCGACGTCGGATCGCGAGGAACGAACATGGTCTCGTACCCGTTGGGTACCCGCAGGAACCACGCTGGCCACCGCCACTCCCGTGCGCGATCCCAGCGCCAACACGGCGCCGGAGGCCGACGACGTGCGCAGATGCGACAACGCCCGACGAGCGGACTCGGTGTTCTCGACGACGACCGACAGCAACGCCTCGCCCAACGCCGCTTCGACCGAAGCCTCCCAACCGTCCTCGATGACGACCAGGTCGAGCAACGTGCCCACCACTCCGGACACGTCTTTCAGCTTCTCGGCACCGGCTCGCGCGCGTGCGCTGTCGAGGGCCAACTGCAAGGCCTCCGAACGCGCCTGCCACCGAGCCAACTCGGCCGCCACCGCGTTGCGTGACGCCACGGCCGTCTCCAATGCGGCTTCGGCGGCCAAACGCCGCGACTCGGCCTCGGTCACCTCGTTGACGAGCGGTAGCTCGATGGCTTGGGACTTCTCGCACTCGCCGCGTAGTCGGTCCACCTCGGAGACCAACCGAGCCTGGCGCTCGTCGAGACTGGCGATGCGGGCCACGAGACGGCGGTGCTCGGAGTCGGCGGCCTCGACCGAGGCCCGCAACGTGCGCAGTTCTCCGCGCACCTCGGCTGCCGCGGTGGCGGCCGACGACGACGATGCGAGGTGATCGAACAACGTGGCCGCGGCCGTGCGCTCGCCCTCGAATGCCGCTTCATCATGGGCCAGTTCCTGATTCTCCGGCTCGAGTCGACCGATGGCCGCGACCACCTCACCCAATTCGCCGCGCAGGGCCGAGGCGTCGGCCTCGAGGTTGGCGATGACACCGGAGTCCATCATCTGACCACGGTCGCGCTCGTAGGAACGACGACGTTCCACCAGGAGCATCGAGATTCCGCGGGCCCGCTCGCGCAGTTGCTCGACGCGTACCAACTCGTCGCCCAGTCCGCTCTCGCCCCGAGCCGACAACTCGGCTTCGGCGGCCATGACGTTGGTGTCCAGTTCGGCCAACAACCGACGGAGTTCCTCTTCCTTACGTCCGGTCTCGGAGCGATCGCCGGACAAGGTCTCCAGTCGGCGCCGGAAGCCGGCGATCTCGCGACCGCTCAGAAACAAACGCAACGCGTCGAGCTCGGCCACCAGATCGCCGTGACGGCGCGCGGCGTCGGCCTGACGCTCGAGCGGTCGCAATTGACGACGAACCTCGCGCAACAGGTCCTGCACGCGCAAGAGCGATCCTTCGGTTGCTTCCAGACGGCGCTCGGACTTCTCCTTACGCTTGCGGAACTTCAGGACGCCGGCGGCCTCTTCGATGATGGACCGACGATCCTCGGGGCGCGCATTCAAAACCGCGTCGATCTGTCCCTGACTGACGATGACGTGCTGCTGGCGTCCGACACCGGCATCGGACAGGAGCTCTTGCACGTCGAGCAATCGACACGGGACCCCGTTGATGCTGTATTCGCTCTCACCGGTTCGGTAGAGGACACGGCTGACGCTGACCTCGGCCACGTCGACGGGCAACAGACCCATGGCGTTGTCGAGCGTGAGGGTGACCTCGGCCCGACCGAGCGCCGGGCGCTTGGTGGTGCCGGCGAAGATCACGTCGTCCATCTTCTGCGATCTCACCGCACTCGGGGCTTGTGCACCGAGAACCCAGGCGATGGCGTCGACGACGTTGGACTTTCCCGAGCCGTTCGGACCGACCACCACGGTCACCCCGGGCTCGAGGTGCATCACGGTGTTGTCGGCGAAGGACTTGAATCCTTTGAGGGTGAGAGACTTGAGAAACACGACGCCCCGACCCTAGTTCACGGGGGTTGGCCGGTCCCTCCTCCCCGAGCTGGTTCCGTGCCGCGTGATGTCGCCCGCGACGCTCAACGCTGACACACACCGCACCAACTCGAGGTGCGTCCTCCGATGGTCCCCGAGAGCACGAAACCTCGGCCACACGTGAGACAGCGTCGCCCCGAACGTCCGTAGACCAAATGGTTTTCCTGATACGAACCGGCCTCCCCCATCAGATCCACGTACTGGGCGTCGTCGAGGGTCGACCCGCCCTTGGCGATGGCCTCGTTCAACACCTCGTGGATCGACGCGTGCAATCGTCTCGCTTGTTCGAGCGACACGTTGCGCGCCGGGCGTCGGGGATGAATGCGCGATCGATGAAGAATCTCGTCGCCGTAAATGTTCCCGATCCCGGCCACGAGCGATTGGTCGAGCAGCGCCGCCTTCACCGCTCGCGCAGTCGTCGCCAGAGCGGCCCGCAGTTGCGCGAGATCGAGACCCTCGGCCACGGGATCGGGGCCCAGTCGGGACAATTCGGGCACCACGTCGGACGCACGCGCGGGGTCGTACACCACTACCTCGCCGAACGTGCGCGGATCGACGAAGCGCAATTCTTCCGAGGGTCGCCCCGCCAAGGTCAGCACCACGTGCGCGTGCGGAGGTCGGGCGTTCGCGCGTGTATCGATCAACACCTGACCGCTCATGCGCAGATGGATCATCATCTCGTCCCCCGAGTCCAGGTCGACGATCAGGTACTTCCCCCGTCGCCGAGCCGCCACGGGGGTGGTGCCCGTCAGTCGTGCGATCACCTCCTCGCGACTGGTGCGCCGAACCGAACGCTCGCGCCCCACTTCGACGCCGACGATCCGACGACCGACGAATCGTTGCTCGAGCCCTCGGCGGACCGTTTCGACTTCGGGTAATTCAGGCACGGCTGGTGTCGATACCGCGGACACCGAGGACGGCGAGCGCACTGACCGACGCGGCTTGGGCGGCGATCTTCTTCGACCGACCGTCGGCGCGCCCCATCTCTTCGCCGTTGATGATGACGACGGCGGTGAAGGTCGGCTCGTGCGCCATGCCTTGAGACGTGATTTCCACCAACGGTGGTCGACCCCATTCGCGGACACACACGCGGATCAGATGGCTGCGGGCGTCGAAGTCCTCCAAGCGCTCGAACGAACCGCCCAATCGGGCCGCCATGAGCGACTGCACGAACGGCTGGGCCTTCTGAGGTCCACCGTCGAGGTACAACGCGCCGATGAACGCCTCCAGGGAATCAGCCAGAATCGACGTCTTCGATCGGCCTCCGGCATCGTCCTCTCCCGCCCCCAACAACAACTGGGAACCGAGATCGATCTCGCGCGCGATCTCGGCCAGCATTTCGGCGTTCACCAGGCTCTTGCGAACGTCGGTGAGCGAACCTTCGTCACGGTCGGGAAACTCGGCATAGATCATGTCGGTCACGACCCACTGCAGGATCGCGTCACCGAGAAACTCGAGACGTTCGTTGGAGGGACGGCCACCGTTCTCGCCACACCACGAGCGATGACTCATGGATTGCAAGCCCAATTCACGGTCGGTGAATCGGTGGGCCGCCACCTTCATCGTCCACTCATCGAAACCGAGAGTCTGACGACGACGAACATGCCGTCGACGACGCGACGCGAGACGCGCACGGTTCTTGATCCGCGACAGCATCCCAGCCATGTGGGCCCCGGGTCAGACCGAGTGCTTTTGCACGTGGGCCAACACGAAATCGACCGCGTCGCGCACCGTCTTGAGGTCGGCCAGATCCTCGTCCTCGATGCGGAAACCAACCGTGCGCTCACTGAGTTCTTCTTCCAAGGCGTCGACCAACTCGACCAGGGCCAAGGAGTCGGCGTTCAGGTCGTCCTTGAACGACTGACCCTCGGAGATGCCTTCCGGGTCGATCTCGAGAATGTCGACCAACTGGTCACGGACGATGGCGAAGATCGCATCGCGATCGAGTGGGCTCTTGACGACGTGGGTTTCGGCGGGCACTTCTTCCTCCGTTGATCGGGACACCCCGAATCCTAACGAGGTGCGAGGTTCGAGGTGGGGCGACCGTCACGGATTGCCCGTCACGGATTTATGGCGCGGCGAATGTGGCCGACCATGTCGCATTCCACCATGTCGGCGGCCACCTTGATGCCGTTCACCATCGCCCGTGCCGACGAGGAACCGTGCGAGATGATGCACACACCATCGACGCCGAGTAGCACCGCGCCACCTGTCGAGTCCGGGTCGACGCTGTCGTACAGCGGCAACAACGCCGGGAACAGAGCGTCGGCGTGGGGCTTGTACTCGTCCTTGGATCCGAAGGCCGCGATGAGGGCCTTGACCAAGGTCTTCATGCCCCCCTCGAGGGTCTTCAACACCACGTTGCCCGTGAACCCGTCGGTGACGACCACGTCGACGTCGTCGGTCATGACGTCGCGACCCTCGACGTTGCCGATGAAGTTGATGCCCGACGCCTGTGAGAGAAGCTCGTAGGCGTCCTTGCGAAGGGTGTCGCCCTTGCCGGGCTCTTCACCGATGGACAACAAGCCCACCCGCGGCTCGGCCACGCCGTAGCGATGATGCGAGTAGACCGAGCCCATGACGGCGAACTGAACGAGCCATTCGGCGTGAACCTCGGCGTTGGCCCCCGCGTCGAGCAGAACGGTGGGTCGGCCACCGGGAACCGGAATGGGAGTGGCGATGGCCGGACGTTTCACTCCCGAGATGCGACCCATCTTCAGCAAAGCCGAAGCCATGGTGGCTCCGGTGTTGCCGGCCGAGATCATGGCCGATGCCTTGCCATCGCGAACGGCTTCGGCGGCGCGAACCAGCGTGGAGTCCTTCTTACGACGAACGCCCGCCGCGGGGTCCTCGTCCATTCCGATCACTTCGGAAGCGACGATCAGCGGCAGGTCGCCGATCCCCGACAAGCTCTCCGGGCCGACGAGGACGACGGGCAAACCCGAAAGAGCGGCGTCGAGGGCTCCCGCGATGATCTCTTCGGGAGCGCGGTCGCCGCCCATGGCGTCGACGGCGATGGGGAGCATGGCTGGAGCGATGGATCAGACTTCGACAGCGACGCGGTTCTTGTACCAACCGCAGGCATTGCACACGGTGTGAGGCAACTTGGCCGATCCACAACGCGGGCAGAGACTGCGCGACGGGGCGCCGAGCTTCCAGGCACCAGCTCGGTGGCTCCGCGACTTCATTTTCGACTTTTTCTTCTTCGGAACAGCCACGTCGATCTTCTCCTCGTAACAGCCCCGTGAGGATAGCGGTGAATGGGGCGTTCCCCACGACCCACCCCGGCTACTCGGGCAACTGGTCCCGGATGGCGTCCAAACCGGCCCACCGGGGGTCCGGGGCCGAGACCGAGCATCCACAGTTCACCGTGTTGCGATCCGCCCCGCACACGGGACACAGTCCGGCGCAGTCGGGACGGCACACCGGCGCATCGGGCAGGTCCAGGAGCACCGATTCCCGCACCATCGCCGCCAGGTCGATCTGGTCGTTCTCGATGGGAAACGCGTCCGGGTCCGTGACGGTCACCTGGTACAACTCGTGCACCTCGATGGACACGGTGCCGGCCAGGGGGGTCAGACACCGCCGGCAATCCCCGCGAAAGAAGGCCTCCACATGACCGTCGACGACGATGCCATCGGACAGGCTCTCGCAACGCACCCGCACGTCGACGTCGGAGCCGGGCACCAAACGGGAGTCGTCGATGTCGAGCGCCGAGGGGGGCACGGACAGTTCTACGTCCTTTTGCGTCCCCGGACGCCGCAGCATCTCGAGGGCATTGACGAGAAGCGGGTTTCTCACCGGTTGCGGGTGCTGTCCTGGTCGAAGAAGATCGCCCCGGACTCGTCGGAACCCGCATCGACCCAACCGTCATCGTCCGTGCCACGGTCGGTGCCCTGGGGCTGGTTGGGGGTCTCCCCGATCGCCAATCGACGTCGACCGGTGGCCACCGTCTTGGACAATTTGTCGAGCAGGATCTCGAAACTGGCCAGTCGCTGGTCGAGGAAGTCCTCGGTCTCGTTCTTCAGGCGCCGCGACTCGTCCTCGGCCGCCTCGACGATCTGGCGCGCGCGTTGCTCGGCGGCCCGAACCACCTCGGAGCGCTGCACGAACCGTTCGGCCTGAACCTTGGCCGCCTCGATGAGCTCCTCACCCTCGCGTCGGGTCTTGGCCACGAACTCCTCGCGCTGCTTCATCAGCCAACGGGCGTCACGCAATTCGTTCGGCAGTCGATGCAGGGCCTCCTGCAGGATCTCGATGATCACGTCACGGTCGATGCGCGGGGTCGACGAGAGCGGCATGTTCGGGGCCGTGGCGATGATGTCGATGGCCCGACGAAGGAGAACTCCCGACGAACCGACCTGATCGTCGGGTCCGCGGTCATAGGAACCGGTGTCGTCGTCGAAGTCGTCGAATGTGGTGTTCATGATGTTCCTTCGCTGCCGCCCGAAGGCTTCCCAAAGATACCCGCCAGTGCCGCAGCAACCGGTGCGGGGACCAGGTGGTCGATTCGCCCACCATATTGGGCTATTTCGCGAATGAAGCGACTGCTGATGAACGCTTGGTCGGCCCGACACGGTAGGTACACGGTGCGGATGCCGGTCACCGAACGATTCGTGTGCGCCATCTGTTGCTCCACCTCGAAGTCGCCCGGGGTGCGCAGACCTTTCACGATGAAGTCGACCCCGGCCGTCGTGGCGGCCTGCACGGCGAGGCCCGGGAAGGCCTCGACGCGGACCCCTGGCAGATGTTCGGTGCAGCGTCGCGCCAACTGCACGCGGTCCGCGAGCGCGATGAGTCCGCTCGGCTTGTCGGGGTTGTGCATCACGGCCACCACCACGTTGCCGAAAAGTTCGGCAGCTTGTGTCACGACGTCGAGATGCCCGTTGTGGAACGGGTCGAAACTTCCCGGGTACAGGACGGAGAGCGCGGATGACGGGGCCATCACTCCCCAACGGTACCCGTCTCACGGGGTTCTGACGCGCGAGGGTCGACCTGGAGGAACGACACCCAGGTGCGCCCGTACCGCCTGGAGCGCACGACCGTCCACCCCGCAGGTGAGCCCAGATCGCGACCACTTTCGGCGACCACCACCGCGTCGGGAGCCAACGAGACGGAGATCGCCGGGAGCAGTGCGGCCCAATCGGTGAATCCGTAGGGCGGGTCCACCAACACCAGATCGACCCCCCGCTGGGCCACCACATTGACGATCACGTCACCGGCCACCACCATCGAACGATCCCCCACGCCCAACTGCGTCACGTTCCCGCGAACGGCGTCGAGAGCTCGGCGATCACGCTCGATGAACGTGCAACGACGCGCCCCCCGTGACAACGCCTCGATACCCATCGCGCCACTGCCGGCGTAGAGATCGAGCACCACGGCGTCCTCGATGACACCCATACTCGACAACGCGTTGAACACGGCCTCGCGCGTGCGATCGGTGGTGGGACGCGTGGCATCGCCGTCGGGCGCCTTGATCGCCCGCCCTCGCAATGCTCCGGCGACGACGCGCATGCGCTCATGTTACGGGGCGGGCAACCGGCAGACTGTGTCCATGACCCCCGAGCCCGAGATCGAATGCATCGATTGCGGAGGACGTTGTTACCTCACGACGCATGCTCGCGAGGACGATCGCTGGTATCCCGGGGACATCGTGACCTACAAATGCCGTGATTGCCTCGATCGCTGGGACCTGGTGATGCCCGATGTCGAGGAGTTCCCGGGTGACGATCTCTGAGACCTTCATGGCCAACGACGAGAGTTCGAACGATCCCAGTGCGACCGAACCGCGTCGCGTCGATCGCTCGCAGTTCGTCTTCTCCTTCGCGGTTCTCGTGTTCATGCTCCGCGTCATCGGACCCAACTGGCGTGGCGGGCTGCCCTCGTTCTTCCCCGATTCCGCTTCGTTCCTGAAAGTCGCTCGCACCGGACCGTTCACCGCGGAATTCTGGTTCAGCGAACGTCCGGTCGGAATGCCTATCGTTTACTGGCTCGTCGGATTCGACGTCCGCTGGTTGGCGGTGACCCAGAGTTTGGCCTACGCGACCGTGGCCGCGTTCCTGTGCGGGACGATTCTGCGACTGACTCGTTCGCGATTCGCCGGGTGGGTCACCTGCGTCCTCGTCTGTGCCGTCGTGATGCAACCGCGTTTCGCCTTGTGGAGCGCCGAGGCGCTCAGCGAGTCTCTCGGGTTGAGCACGTCGGTCCTGGCTCTCGCACTGTGGATTCGGGTGGCTCGACTGCCCTCCCCCCGCCGAACGCGAATCGCGACACTCGCCACCATCGCTTGGCTTCTCGTGCGCGACTCACACGGGCTTCCGGTGCTGGTGATCGTGGCAGTGATGGTCGTGACCGGTTGGTGCTGCCGTGAATCCGCGCTGGGTCGTACGACGTTGCGCTGTGCGGTGGCCCTGACTGTCACCTTCGCGTACGTGGCCATCGCTCAGGGTGTCAGCGAGCGCAATCAGTATCCATTGATGAACAACGTGGGTTTGCGAATTCTTCCGGACGAGGAGATGACCGACTCCTTCGCCGACAAGGGCATGCCCGTGTCCCCGACGCTCCTGGATCGCACCGGACGAAACACGTGGGACGACGGTGAGGTGTTCCTGAATGCCCCCGAACTCGACGAGTTCCGCCAGTGGGTTCGTGGCTCGGGACAAGTCGACCAACTCACGTCACTCGTCACCGACGCGGGCTTTTGGCTGGACGTGATGAACCGCGAGTTGCCCGGCGCCCTTCGATACGACTTCGACGATTACGACCGCTTCGACGTCGGTGATCGTCTGCCCGCCCGCTTCGCATGGTTCTCGGGCATCGATTCGCCGGCCGGCCTCTGGTGGTTCGTAGCGTTGGCACTCGCGGGCGTGGTGCTGATCCACAAACGGTCGCGCCTGCTGGCACTGATCCTCGGAACCGGACTCGTGGCGTCGCTCGTCGAGCTGTACGCATCCATCGCCACCGACGCGGTGGAGGTTCAGCGCCACACGATCGGACCCATGTTGCGCATCAACCTCCTGTGCGTCGTCACGGTCCTGCTGGCCATCGACGGGTTGGTTCGCCGCGCGTCCGTCGAGCGGACACCCACGCGAGACTCGTGGTTGCCGGTGTCGGCCCCGGCGGCCGTGATTCTCGGAACGATCGGGTGGTTCGCCGTCGAGAATCGAAGTCAGGACTACGACCCGCAATACGCCAGAACCATCGTGGAGCGCGCCGCACAATTCGGGGGCACCTACTACGAGAACGGCATCCACAACAAGGGGCCCATCGAGACCCTGTTGTACGACCTGGCCCGACTACCGACCTCGTACGACACGTACTGGTTCGCCATCGCTTTCTTCGCCCTCGTCATCTCGATCGTGCTCGGTGTCGTCGCCCGAACGACGGCACGCACCTTCGGGGGAACACCGACGGCGATCGCGTTGGCGGCCACCATCGTCACGGTTCATTTCTTCGTGTCGTCCAGTGACTACGCCGGTGTCGTGTACAGCCGCAACATCACGACGGCGTTGTTGGCGGGAGTGGTCGTCACGACGATGAGCGACCGTTGCTGGTCAAACCCTCGTCGATCCCGATGGGCCTGGTTTGGATCATTCGGGATCCTCGGACTCGCCGTGCAAACACTCCTGACGACGGTCTTCGCCGCTGCGGCGGTGGCCGGGCTCGTGTTCGTTCTCCGCCGACGCGAGTCGGGGTTCGCTCGACCCGTCCTCGTGGCGACGGGGACCTTCTTCGCCGTCGTCGTCGGCGCACCCGTTTGGTACCTGCTTCGCGGAGGATTCGACGAGTTCTGGTCGGGGTGGTGGACCTACGCGACGTTCATGAGTGACGGCACCGGTCGAGGATTCGCCGAACAGGTCGGTCTCGGCTGGAACACCATGGTCGACTACTACCAAGAGCGCCCCGAATCGCTGCTCGTGGTGCTCGCGTTCATCATCACGGGAGTCGCTCGGCGAGCGACCATGACCTCGGCTCAGCGCGCCGTATCGATCGCTCTCGCGGCGTGGTTCGCCGGCGGATGGATCGAGCTCATGCTCGGCCAGCGTTACTCCAGCCACTACTTCTCGGTCATCGCCGTACCCACCGCACTCATGTTGGCGGCGTCGATCGCCTTCTTCTCACCGGCTCTGAGCGTCCTCGGGCGATGGTGTGCCGAGCCCCGACGGAACGACGACCGTCGCGTTGCTCATGCCCCGATCATGGCGATGGTCGCCCTCGTTCTCGTCGTCCAAGGCTCGTCGCTGTTCTGGGACGGTGCCGCTCGGGCGGGTCGATTCGAATCCTTCGCCGACGAGGTTTCCCGCGAACAGTCGGGGCTCGATGGTCAAGGGCGAACGGTGAGAGCGGTGCTCGATCTGGTGTCCGAGGACGGAGACGCGCTTCTGGCCTGGACCATGTATCCGTGGACATATCTGGACAACGAGCGGGTCCCCGCGACACGACTGAGTTGGAAGTCGTTCATGTTGGGCGAGATCTATCTCGGGAGAACGTCGACGGACTACGTCCTCCCCGAAACCTGGCGGTGGTTCGCCGAGGACATGGAGGAATCCCGTCCCGCCGCGTACGTTCGCCCGAAAGAGACGAGCCTCGACGCGACGACCCCGTTCGCCGACTACGTGGGCAGCGAGTTCACCACCGTCTACGACGGGAACACGGTCGAACTGGGATTGCGCGAGTCGATCTGGGAGCGATTGACCGAACCCGGAACTTCCGACGAGCCAGCGACGATGCCGTTCGTCGATGAAGGTGGGTGCTTTCGCTGGCGGGCCACCGTCGAGGGCCTCGAGGCGACCGAGCCCTTCGGTTTCACCTTCGAGGACCTCGACGGATCATCCGAAACGGTCCATCTCTCGGCGAACGCCGAACGCGCCTGGTCTTCCAGCGACGACGTCGAGTTCGCCTCGACTCCCCGTTCCTCGGAAGTTGCCACACTCACCCTCTTGGTGGGGCCGCACTCGGCACTGCTGGTCGAGGACGGAATGGTTCTGGCCGCCGTGCGCTTGGACGGAACGGCGAGAACCACGGTCTTCGCGCCCGACGGTGTCGCAATCCGCGGCGGACGTCGCTCCTCGTTGACGGATTTGCCCGGCTGCATCAACTCTTGAACAGGAATTCCTCGTCCTCGGGGCGCAGGAACAAGGTCAACTCCTGACGGAGCTCCTCGTTGTCGGCCAA
>SYCH01000184.1 GCA_005787025.1 Actinomycetota bacterium
CGGGCACCGTCGATCCCTCGAATCCCAAGGTGGTGCGGGCCTCGGCGGGTGCGGTGTTCCGTGTGCCGGTGGTCGAGGACACGAATCTGGACGAATTGCGCCCCGCGGGCATCGTGCGACTGGGAACATCGTCGCATCGTGGGGCTTCGCACACCGACACCGATCTTCGGCGTCGGGTCGCCATCGTGCTCGGCAACGAGGCACACGGACTGTCCGATGACGCCGACGTCGACGAGTGGATCACCATTGCGCACTCGGGACGATCCGAGAGTCTGAACGTGGCCATGGCGTGCACGGTGCTGTGTTTCGAGGTGGCGCGTCAACGGCGGTCAGGGCCGTGACTTTGCAGGATTCACGTCGGAATTGTTCCGTGGCCGACGGGGCGCGCTGCGGTACGGTTGGCGCGTCATGACCGATTCAATCGTCGCCGCTCGTTCCGCCGCCGAGGCCCGCATCGCCGCGGCCTGCACGGTCGACGAACTGCGTGCTCTCGACACCGAATTGTTGGGCAAGAAGAGCGCACTGGCCGACGTGAAGGCCGGGCTCGGAAAGTTGGCCACCGCCGAGGAGAAGAAGTCGACCGGACAAGCGGTCAACGAGGCCATGACTGCAGTGCGATCCGCGCTCGACGCGCGCATCGCCGTCGTCGCTCGCGCCGAACGCGACGTGCAACTGGCCTCCGAGGCCCTCGACCTCACCGAACACTTCGTCGCGCCCGGCCGGGGTCGCCCGCACATCGTCACTCAGGCCTGGCAACGACTCGAGGACGTGTTCGTCGGTCTGGGATTCCAGGTGGCCGAGGGCCCCGAGGTGGAGACCGACTGGTACAACTTCGAGGCGCTGAACATGCCACCGTCGCACCCGGCGCGCAGTATGCACGACACCTTCTACGTCGATCACGGCGCCGCGGGCAGCACCGTCTTGCGGACTCACACTTCGCCGGTGCAGATCCGCGTCATGCAAACGGTGAAGCCGCCGATCTACATGATCATGCCGGGTCGCGTCTTCCGTAACGAGACCACCGACGCCACGCACCTGGCGGTCTTCCATCAGATCGAGGGTCTGGTGATCGACAAGGGGATCACCCTGGCCGATTTGGCCGGCACCATCGACGCCTTCACCAAGGCGTTCTTCGGTGAGGCCTTCGGCAGTCGTCTACGCCCCAGCTATTTCCCTTTCACCGAACCGAGTGCCGAGTTCGACATCCGCACTCCCGACGGATCGTGGCTGGAGTTGGGCGGCTGCGGCATGGTGCACCCCAACGTGTTGCGGGCGGGTGGTCTCGACCCCGAGGAGTGGAGTGGTTTCGCTTTCGGCTTCGGCATCGATCGCATGGCCAAGGAACGTCACGGGGTGGGCGACGTTCGCGAGATGTACACCAACGACCTTCGATTCATCGAGCAGTTCTGAGGACCGACCATGAAGATCGTCCACTCCTGGCTCCTCGACCTCGCCAAATCGCTCCCTGACGACGTCGACGCCATCGCGGAATCGCTCAGTGACATCGGTCTGGCCTGCGAGAGCGTCGACCGTGTCGGTGCCACCGTGGCCGGGGTCATCACCGCTCGAGTGATCAAGACCGAGCGTCACCCCGACGCGGCCAAGGTGCATCGCGTCTTTCTGGACTGCGGTGACGGTCTCGAGCATCACGTGTGGTGTGGTGCGTTCAACATGCAGCCCGGTGACGTCATCCCCTGGGCCACTCCCGGCACCACCATGCCCGACGGGAGATCCATCGAAACGAAGCCCATAGTGGGCATCCCCAGCGAGGGCATGTGTTGTTCGGCGCGCGAGTTGGGCCTCGGCGACGATCACGGCGGCATCCTCATCTTGGACCCGAACACGCCGGTGGGTGTTCCGTACGGCAAGGCCCTCGGGCTGGCCGAGGAAGTGGTGTACGACCTGGACGTGTTGCGCAATCGCCCCGACGCCTATGGACACGTCGGGGTGGCCCGCGATCTGGCCGCGCGATTCGGGGTGCCCTTCTCGGCGTCCGACGGTTCGATCAAGGCCACGGGAACGCTGAAGTCGGCGCCGGTCGAGATCGTGGCCGGCGATCGCTGCCCGCGCTTCACCACCATCGTCATCAGCGGTGTGCGCGTAACGCCGTCGCCCGACTGGATGGCCGGTCGTCTGGCCGCCGCTGGTATGCGCTCCATCAACAACATCGTCGACGTGTCCAACTACGTGATGCTCGAGACGAACCAGCCGAACCATGCCTACGACTTCGAGCATCTGGGAGGAGGCGGGCTCCGCATTCGTCTGGCTCGAGAAGGCGAAACCATGGTCACCCTCGACGACGTCGAACGCACTCTCACCGCCGAGGATCTGCTCATCTGCGATCTCGACGATCGCCCCATCGGGTTGGCCGGCGTCATGGGCGGCCAGAACACCGAGATCTCCGACGACACCACCGTCATCGCCCTCGAGACCGCCTGGTTCGAGCCGCTCGGCATCATGAAAAGTGTTCAGCGCAACGGTTTGCGCAGTGAGGCCTCGGCGCGTTTCGAGCGGGGCATGGATCCGTACGGCATCGATGCGTCCGTCTCGCGATTCATCGAGTTGTTGCGTCTCACCTGCCCCGATCTGGTGGTGCACGAGGGCGCGGTGGACGCCCGAACCGAGCATCTGCCCAAACCGATCGTGATCGAGGTCCGCCCCACGCGCGTCGGCGCCCTGTTGGGCACTCAGTTCAGCGCCCAGGAGATCATCTCGCTCATCGCCCCGTTGGGTTTCGTCGGAGCGTTGCACGGTGACACCATCTCGGTCACCGTCCCCACGTGGCGCCCCGACTGCACGCTCGAGGTCGACATCATCGAAGAAGTCGCCCGCCACTACGGCTACTCGCGCCTCGGGGCCACGGTTCCCAAGTCCACCCAACCCGGTGGGCTGTCGCCGGTGCAGCAACGTCGGCGTCGCGTTCGCGACGTCGTTCTCGGTCTGGGCGTCAGCGAGGCCATGCCGCACCCGTTCCTCACCGATGGCGAACTCGACCGCGCCGGTTTGTCGAACGAAGCCGTGCGCTTGCTGAATCCGTTGGCGGTGGGTGACGACGTGTTGCGCACCTCGTTGCGCCCCGGATTGTTGAAGGCCGTCGCGTTCAACGAATCGCACCGTCGTCCGGGGGTCGCGTTGTTCGAGGTCGGTCACGTGTATCCGCCGAGCGATGACGTGTTGCCGGCCGAACACGAGATGTTGGCGGTGGTGTTGGCCGGACGTGAGGCGCCGGCCGCGGTTGCCGTGTGGCGCGAGTTGGCATCGGCCATGGGTTGGGGCGCCCGACTCGATCAGTCCGTGGTGTCGGCGGGCCTCCATCCCACGCGTTCGGCCACCCTGTCGGCCGGCCGTGACGTGGTGGGCATCGTGGGCGAGGTTCATCCCGACGTGCTCGACGCCTACGGCATCTCGCAGCGGGTGGCGATTCTGGAAGTGAACCTCTCGTTGTTGCTGGCCTCCGAACCCAAGGTGGCGCAATGGAAACCGACCAGTCGGTTCCCCTCCAGCGACATCGATCTGGCGTTCACCGTGCCGAC
>SYCH01000185.1 GCA_005787025.1 Actinomycetota bacterium
GGGAACGATACCGAACGATCTCGCATCAACAACCAGCGAGCGAAACTTCCTCGAAAATCTTTCCGGCATGACTCGAACCGGTCGATTCGGTAGGTTGTTCTTCGTGTGAAATCGAACGGTGATCGGGTTGTGATTCTCAGCGGAACTCGCTACCCAAATCGAGCGAAATCACCGTCCCAGAACAGGAGTCGAGCCATGGCCAATCCGATGTTGAACGACAAGAAATTGCGCGCCGCCGCCGAATCGGACAGCGCCGGTTGGGGAGCGCCGGACCCGGCCACTCGCGCCCCGATGAGCGATGGTCCCACCTCGCCGTGGAATCCGGCGACGCGCGTCATGACCGTTGGTGGTACGGCCAGTGCGACGGCCGTTCTGTTCGTTCTGTTGTTGGCCGGCGCGACCGTCGGTTGGCTCGGAGTCGAAGCCCCCGCGGGTGAGGTGTACAAGTTCCCGGCGTTCGCCATCGGCGGACTGTTGGTCGGTCTCGTTTGCGCGATCGTTCTGGCGTTCAAGCCCAACCTCGCCAAGATCCTCGGTCCGATCTACGCCATCGCCGAAGGGTTGTTCGTCGGTGCCATCAGTCGGGCCTACGAGACGTACTACGACGGCATCGTGGTTCAGGCCGCCGGCGCCACGATCGCGGTGGTCGGCGTGATGCTGGCGCTCTACGGGCTACGCATCATCAAGGTCACCGACCGCATGCGCCGCATCGTCATCGGCGCCACCCTCGGCGTGGTCGTGTTCTACGGAATCTCGATGTTGATGAGCCTGTTCGGGGCCACCCCCACGTTCCTGTCGTCCAGCAGCGCCCTTGGTATCGGATTCAGCTTCCTGGTGGCCGGTCTGGCGGCTTTCAATCTGGCCCTCGACTTCGATTTCATCGAGCGCGGCGCCAAGGAACGCCTGCCCGAGTCCGTCGAGTGGTACGCAGCCTTCGGCGTGTTGGTGACGGTCGTCTGGTTGTACCTCGAGATACTGCGTCTGCTCGCCAAACTTCGCGATCGGTGATTCGACTTCTCGGCGACGATCTCGATCGTCGAACACTGACCGTCTTCCTGACGGCGCTGGCCTGCTTGTGGGCGGCGCACTTCGGCGTGGAGTGGGCACCGGATTCGTTCACGCGTCTCGCCGAGATGAACTGGTGGGCCGGAACGCAGATCGTCTTCTACCTGTTCGTGCCCATGGCGGTGATGTCGGCCCTCGGCGTATCACCATCGGAGTACGGCTGGAAGATGCGCGGCACGTCGTCGCACCGGAAGGTGTACGCGACGATCTTCGCGGTGGCCGTGCCGTTCGTGGTGATCGCCAGCTTCTCGCACGAGTTCCAGGATCGCTATCCGTTGTACGAGATCTATCGCGGTCAGGACGGAGTGTGGCGTGATCTGGCCATCTGGTGGCCGTTCTACGTTCTGCAGTTCGTCGCCATCGAGGCGTTCTTCCGCGGGTTCCTGGTGATCGGCCTCGGTCGTCGACTCGGTTCGTCGGCGATCCTGGTGGCCACCGTTCCGTATCTGATGATCCATCTGGTGAAACCACCGATCGAAGCGGTGGCGTCCATCGTCGGTGGGTTGGTGATGGGAACCCTCGCTTGGCGCACGAAGAGCATCTGGTGGGGTGTGGCCGTGCACGTGGGCGTGGCGGCGTTGATGGATCTGTCGTCGTTGGGTCACAAGGGTTTTCTCGGGTGACGTTCGTTCATCGCGAGTCGATTCTCACCGGAGTGGCCGCCGCGACCCTGGCCGGTTTCACCGGTCGCGTCGTGGGTGTGGGGCGTTGCGGGATGGTGGTCGGCGCCGTCAGCGGTGCGGTGGCCGGACGTCGTCGCGTGTACGACTGGAGGTCTCGTCGCGGAATGGTGGCATTCCTGGCCGACCACACGTGGGCGTTGGCGACGACGACCTCGGGTGTGATCGCGATGGCGGTGAACATGACGCGGGACGCGGGATTCGAACCCAGCTTGTCCGAACGACAGAACCGCATGGTGTACCGACGGGGGTTCGTCTTACGCCGAGGTTTCGCGGTCACGTTCGGCAACGTCGTGAACGGAGCCGCCGACGAGGACGGAGAACTCACCGAGCGTCGTCGAAAGTTGGTGACCGTTCACGAGGACGCTCACGTGTGGCAGGCGCGCGTGTTCGGGCCGATCTACGTGGTGGTGTACGCGGCGTGGTTCGCCGGTGGTGCATTGGTGGGCGCGGTGAAGTGGCTCGCATCGGATCGATCGGTGCCGTTGTCGCGGACGGTGGACGCGTACGCGTACTACCGCAACCCGTTCGAACGGCACGCGTATCGATTGCAGGGTGTGTCGACCCCCGCCGACGTCGTCGAACGTTAGAGCGTGCGCAGGAAGCCCAACAGCGCCTCGTTGAACTCGGCGGGGTATTCCTGCTGGGTCCAGTGTCCGGCCTTGGGGATGATGGCCTTGCCCTTGTAGTTCGGGGTCATGCCGTTCATGGCGTCGAGGGTGTCGATGCGCGAGGCGATGACACCGTCCTTGTCGCCGCCGATGAAGTAGGTGGGCATCGAGATGCGCTCGGGCGACAGGTCCTTCAACACCTCGAAGTTCGCGTCGAGATTGCGATACCAACTGACCGGCCCGAAGAAGCCACTGTTGGTGTACTGCTTCACGTAGTAGTCGAGGTCGTCCGGCGTCAGCCAGAAGGGCAGTCCGTCGGGGATGTCCTTGAACATGTCGAGGAATCCGGTGCCGGTCATCGGGGGCAACTCGTTGACGTCGGTGGGACCGGGGCGATACATCTCGCCGCTGGCCCCCCACATGATGGTGTGCATCGTGTGGCGGATGTCGGCTTCCAGCTCGCGCTCGGCGGGGCCGACTTCCTGGAAGTACAACATGTAGAAGAAGCGATCCGCGAACATCATCTTGAACAGATCGGTGGGCTTCATCGGCCACGGCGTGAATGGCACGCTCACCGCGCAGACCGCGTTCAC
>SYCH01000024.1 GCA_005787025.1 Actinomycetota bacterium
CATCATCGACACCCTCGACGGCGTGTCGCACGACAACGGACGCGTTCGGTCGAAGGGCACCACCGATCCGTTGCTGGAACATCCGGTGATCGAACGACTGCGAACGGGCCTCTGCGCTCCCCCGGCACCCACGGACATCTCCAACACCGACCTGCGTCGACTGGCCAAATTGGGTGTGTTGTTCGAGCGCGACGGCGAATGGTTCCACGTGGACGCCGTGGAGATCGCGCGCACCAACGCTCGTGACTTGTTGACCGCGCACCCCGACGGCTTCACGATGTCGCAGTTCCGCGAGGCTCTGGGCGTCACGCGCAAACACGCGGTTCCCTTGGCCACCGAGCTGGACGCGCGCGGCATCACCCGACGGCGCGACGACGTGCGCATTGCCGGGCCGCGTCTGTGATCAGGCGATGTGGCGGAAGGTCAGGTTCACGCGCGGCTCGGTCACCTTGGTGGTCTTGGGTAGGTCGTGCATCCAACAGTGCTGGGTGAGACCGCGCATCACCAACACCGAGCCGGGTTCCAGAGCGACCTCCACCACCTCGCGCGACTCACGATGTCGAAAGCGAAACCGCCGCACGGCGCCGAACGACAACGACGCGATCACCGGTTCGGCGCCCAACTCACGTTCGTCGTCGGCATGCCACCCCATGGAGTCGCGCCCGTCGCGATAGAGATTGGCCAGCACCGTGTTGAACGATTGCCCGGCGAACGTGGCCGCGATCCCGGACAACTCGCGCAATCGCGGCGTGAACTCGCGTGGCTCCAGTGTGAGTCCCGAATAGGTGTAGGCACGATCGCCGTACCAACACGCCAATCGTGGCTGGGGTACCTCGCGGCCGAACAACACGATGTTGCGACTCTCCCACGGTGTTTCGTCCATGAGCGCGGTCAGGTGCTCGCGTGCCTCGGTCGACGTGAAAACGTCGGTGTGATACCAGACCTCACCGTCGTGCGGCAACAACTGCCGAACGTCACCGCGGTCGAAGAGTGTCATCGCTCGCGGTAGTCGCGGGCTCCACCCGCTTCGGGTTCCACTTCCAGCACGACGCCGTCGATGGCCACCACGCGGGCCATTTCGCCGGCCTTCACCGGTGTGGCGCGGTTGGTGCGGGCCTTCCAACGTGATTCACCGATCTGCACCGCACCATCGGGGGCGATGTCGGTCACGGCACGACCGGTCTCGCCGATGAGGCGCTCACGACCGACGGTGGGTGTGGCGAAGCGGGTGCGCGTCATGCTGGGCATGCCCGAGATGAACGTGAGGGCGATGCCACCGATACCCACCAACAACGTCAACCAGGACATGCGCAGGTTCTGTTGATCGAACGTGGGGAACAAGAACACCGATCCGATGGAGAACGCCACCAGACCCACACCAGTCCAGAGACGTGGTAGTCCCACCTGCACATCAACGGCGAAGGCCACGAAGCTGAACAGGATCAAGCCCAGCGCCCAACCCCGTTCGGGCAACGCACCCAGTCCGTAGAAGCCGAGCAACAGGAGAACCGCACCCACCACTCCGGCCACACCGATGCCGGCGGTGAAGAACTCGAACAGGATGAGGGCCAGACCGATGATGAGGAACAGGTACGCCACCGGCGGGCTGGCCGAGGTGTGCAGCATCTGCGGCCACAGTCCCAACTTGTGGAAGCGAACGGTGGTGATGTCGTTGGCCACGGTGCCGTCGTCATTCAGGTTCTCCACCGCGGTGTCAAGTTCGACGCCGGCGATGGTGAGACCATCGAGGGCGAAAACCATGTTGCGAATGGTGGGCGCACCTTCGTCGCTGATCTCCAATTTCAACGCCCCGGCACGACGCGCGTCCTGGAAGCCCAACGTCTCGGTGCGTAACGCGTCGGTGGCCTCACCGAAGTCGACCCCATCCACCAACGGCGTGCCGGTGCGACCGATGCGCGCACCCGGTGCCATGCCGGTGGCGTCAGCGGCCGACAACAACTGTGCGGGAAGACCCGTGGCGCGCGCCCCCGAGGGACCCACCCAGATGGCCACCGGCACCGAGGCGTCGGCGATGCGCTCGTACAGATCCTGCATGGTGTCGCGACCCACCACGGCAGCCTTCGAGTTCAACTGCAACACCAACGCCTGTGCACCGTTCGTCTCGGCGCGATCGATGGCCTGCTCGATCGCGTCCACCACGATGTCGTCCATCAATCCGGACACCTGCAACACGTCGACCGGTGCCAATCCGACCGCGGTGCTCTCCACGCTGGTGGTGATCACCGTGTCATCGGGAACCTCTGTGCCCGATGACGCATGTGCCGTACCCGAGAAACCGAGCACGGCACCGGTGGCCATGAAGAGGATCGCTAGTCTGCGCACGAGTGCCTCCGAAGAGCGTTAGTCCGAGCCGAACGTTCACCATGTCGCGGTTGCTCGTGGTGGCCGGCAAGGGGGGTGTCGGCAAGACCACGGTAACCGCCGTGATGGCACGCGCCTCAGCCGACAGCGGTCTGCGAGTGCTGGTTGTGACCCTTGACTCGCGCACCGGACTGGCCGAGTTGCTGGGGGGTCGCGCCACCGACGGCACCACGTACGAGGGCACGACGATCTCGTCGGGTCTCGGTCCGAACGGCACCGGCAGCATTCACCTGCGCACCATCACGGCTGGCGAGGCGTTGCAGGACTACCTGGCCACCCAAGGTCTGGCCCGTCTGGCCAAGCGTTTGGTGGCCACCGGCGTGGTGGGCGTGGTGTCCAGCGCCGCACCGGGCATCGACGATCTGTTGGTGTTGGGCAAGATCAAACACCTCGTCGGTCTCACGGGGCCCGACGGCGATCACGACCTCATCGTGGTGGACGCGCCCGCGGCCGGACACGCGCTCAGCTTCCTGCAGTCACCGAAAGCGATGGCCACCACCATTCGCGGCGGTCCGTTGCGCTCGCAAGCCATCGAGGTGCAGCAAATGTTGACCGACCCCGACAAGTGCCGGGTGTTGATGGTGACGTTGCCGGAGACCACGCCGGTGAACGAGATGTTGGAAACCACCGAGTCGCTGCGCGAGTCGGTGGGGGTCGCCTTCGCTCCGGTGGTGGTGAACAACGTCGACATCGCGACCGACGTGGAACAACTAGTGGCCGAGGGAGATCTGCCCGCTGGCGCACTTGCCGACGCCGCCGCGTACCGTGCCGAGAGGAGCGCGCTCCATCGCCAGGCCATCGAACGCATCACCACCCACGGACTGGACGATGTGATCACCCTGCCGCACGTGGCCACCGCCAGCATGAGCGCCGACGACGTCATCGCGTTGGCCGACCAGTTGCGCGGAGTGACGCCCAAGAAGCCGCGCCCGAGGAAGTCGTCATGAGCAAACCCGACTTCGCATCCGTGCTCGACGATTCCAAGGTGGTGGTGTGCTGCGGATCCGGTGGTGTGGGCAAGACCACCACGGCGGCGGCATTGGCCGTCGCCGCCGCACGACGCGGACGACGCGTGGTTTTGATCACCATCGACCCGGCCAAGCGCCTTGCCGACGCGTTGGGTGTGGGCGCGCTGTCGAACGATCCGGCCCGCGTGCCCTTGGATGGTGACGCGCAACTGTGGGCGATGATGTTGGACGCGCGCGCCACCTTCGACGCGGTGATTCGGGCGCAGTCGCGCAACGAGGCGCAGGCTGAGCGCATCCTGAACAACCCGTTCTACGTGAACATCGCCAGTCGACTGTCGGGAAGCCAGGAATACATGGCCGCCGAGAAGCTGTACGAGTTGGCCAACGACGACCGCTTCGACCTGGTGGTGGTGGACACGCCACCCACGCGCGAGGCCCTCGACTTCCTGGAAGCGCCGCAGCGTTTGATGAACTTCCTCGACCACCGCGTCTACCGATGGTTGATGACGCCCGCGCGCGGTGGGCTGAAGGTGCTGAACATCGCGGCGCAGCCGATCCTGCGCACCATCGGACGGGTCATCGGCGCCGACGTGTTGGCCGATGCCATCGACTTCTTCCAAGCGTTCGAGGGCATCGAGCCCGGCTTCGTGCGTCGCGCCGGTGCCGTGCAGTCGCTGTTGAGGTCGGAAGATTGCCGGTACGTGGTGGTCAGTTCCGCGCGGCGCGACACCGTGGACGAGGCCGTCTACTTCATCGGCCAGTTGACACAGCGCGACGTGGCGGTGGCGGGACTGGTGTTGAACCGACTGCAACCCGCGTTCGGCACGGGCTCGGCGAACAGTGCGCTCAACGCTGCTCGGGCCGCTCGCAAAGCCGGCGACCAGACCACCGTCCTGTTGCAGGAGAACCTGGCCCACGTGCGCCGGGTGGCCGAGGCCGAGCACGCGGTGATCGAACCGTTGCTGGCACGGGTGCAGGGGGCGGCGGTGGCTCGCATCCATCAGCGGGCGGCCGACATTCACGATCTGGACACCATCGACGCCCTGGGCCGCGAAATCGTGGGGTGATCGGGGGCGCTGTTCGCCCCCCGACCACGCAGACGGGTAGCGTTCCCGTCGTGCACGTGATCCTCGCAACCGATGCCGACTGGCTGGTCGACGAAGTCGTCGCCGCCCTCGGTGGACCCGACACCACCTTCACCCACTGCCGTGACGGACGCGCCGTGGCCGGTGTCGTCAAGGGGCGCACCCCCGATCTGGTCATCCTCGATCTGCAGATCGGCACCATGGGCGGAATCGCCGTCACCATGGATCTGCGTCTCGACGAGAGCGGCGGCACTCTTCCGCACGTGCCGATTCTGATGTTGCTCGACCGTGAGGCCGACATTCACATGGCGCGCCGTAGCGGGGCCGACGGCTGGTTGATCAAGCCGCTGGACGCGTTGCGTCTGCGTCGGGCGTCGCGGGCCGTGGCCGGTGGCGGTTGCTACGCCGAGGGTCTGCCCCCGGTGGACGAGCCCGAGGTGGCGGCCGAGCCGGAAGCCGAGGTCGCCCTGTAGCCTCGGGGTCTGCACCGCGGGGTGTAGCGCAGTTTGGCTAGCGCGCCACGTTCGGGACGTGGAGGCCGGAGGTTCAAATCCTCTCACCCCGACCAGAGTTAGTCGAGAAATCCCATTCACGTCTCTACCTTGCAACAGACCGATCTCGTGAATTTGTCGAGTCAATAGAATTCATGCATGTACAGATTCCTGCTCGTCGCAACAATTCTGGTCGCGAGCTGTGGAGGTGATTCGGAAAACACTGGATCGAGAGACTCAACTTCGTCACCTCAACAGTCAACTTCGCTGATTAATCAATCGTCGACCGACGTGGAAATCACCGACGAAATTCGGAATTCATGGGAGGCCTTAATCGCCGACTTTGAGCCAGATATGGAGCATGCACTTCAGACAGCCAACGACGCGATCTTCGGAATCCGAGCGAAGTCCGGTGATTGCTCGACATTCCCGTACATCTCCAGCGAGGTTGGGATCTTCGAATGGAGAGGGACTTCGTTTGAGTTGGTGAACACTCTCAAGCCTGACGGAACAGCACATGTTCAATTCGTTGATGTGACCGACGATGACATTCCCGAACTCGTCGTAGAAGTTTTTTGCTACGAGTTCTTTACAAATGTGTATTCGATGGGTTCACAGGGGATCTTCGAAATTGGTCAGGCGAGTTATCTTCGGGATGGAGTTCTCACGCGTTACGAGGAACTCTGCCAACCTGATTGTGCGGCAGGCGCCGTAAATTTCTATCAGCTCGTGTGGAACGGTTTCTCATTCGATGAGATTTTGATCGAGAAACAACTTCCCGATGTGATTGGGCGGGATTTCGCAGGCCAAGACCTTTCGGGATGGGAAATGGAAGGTTGGGACCTGACCGGAGCTGATCTGAACGTAACGAATCTGCTCGGTACGAACCTTCGGGGCGCAAATCTCTCTTCGGTCAATCTCGCGAGCGCAAATCTCAGAGAGGCAAATCTTGCCAACGCGAATTTGACGAATGCCGACTTGTATAGCGCGAACCTCTCCGGAGCGAACCTTGAGGGAGCCGATTTGCGGGGCGCCGACTTGCTCTACACCGACCTCAGCGGAGCAAATCTTCTCGGAGCGAACCTTACGGGCGTCTATCTCGACACGACTGACTTGACTGGCGCAACAATGCCGGACGGTTCCATGTTCGTCCCGGGACCTGGCTACAACCCTTGGGAGGACAGTTGCTACGAAGGGTGTTGAGTCCTTCTTTTCCCAACTTGATCCAAACAATCTCCGCTGGTTGGAGCGATCACTACGAAATCGCCGTCCTCGCTGACGTATCTCCGCGTGAAACACTCGCAAACGCCACCATGCACCAAGTCTTCGCCGCTCCGATCACCGCCACGCCTCCCATCGAGAAGTTCCTTTCCGATATCTCAGAATCGGCGTACGCTCGGAATGTGGACATCGCCCAACTGCAAGACGTCATCGAGCGCACATACGGCGAACGTGATCGCAGCCGCGGTGTGCCGTCCACCGTGGCCTGGCTGGCCGAGGAAGTGGGCGAACTGGCCCAAGCGGTACGCAAGGGCAGTCGCGACCAACAGTTGCACGAGTTCGCCGACGTTTTGGCATGGGTGGCCACGCTCGCCAATCAGATGGGCATCGACCTGAACGAAGCGGTGTCGCGTTACGCCGACGGTTGCCCCACTTGCTCGGCTCTCCCCTGCGTCTGCTGATCCGATCTGGGTCGATGAAGTAACCGAAAACGGGCACTTTCGGTACCCAGATCGCGGGGGTTACAGGAAGAGTTCGGCGATCTGCACGGCGTTCAGCGCCGCGCCCTTGCGCAGGTTGTCGTTGCTCACGAACAGCACCAGTCCGCGACCATCGTCCATCGACAGATCCTGACGAATGCGTCCCACGTAACTGGGGTCCTTGCCCGCGGCTTCCAGCGGCGTGGGAACGTCCAGTACCACCACACCGGGTGCGCCCTGCAACAACTCGGTCGCGCGCGCCACCGAGATGGGCTTGGCGAACTCGGCGTTGATGCTCAACGAGTGTCCGGTGTACACGGGCACGCGCACGCAGGTACCCGACACGCGCAGATTCGGGATGGCCAGAATCTTGCGGCTCTCGTTGCGCAGCTTCTGTTCCTCGTCGGTTTCGAACGAATCGTCATCGGCGTACTTGCCGGCGTACGGCAACACGTTGTACGCGATGTGCTTGGCGAACTTGGTGGGCGCCGGATAGCTGACGGCCTCACCGTCGTAGGTCAGGTCGCGGGCGCGGTCGGTGACCTCGCGCGACTGCTTGTCCAGTTCGTCCACACCGGCCAAGCCGCCACCCGACACCGCCTGGTACGTGCTCACGACCAGTCGCTGCAAACCGGCTTCGTCGTGCAGCGGCTTCAACACCGGCATGGCGGCCATGGTGGTGCAGTTCGGATTGGCGATGATGCCCTGGGTCGCGTTGCGGATCTCGCCGGGGTTCACCACGCTCACCACCAGCGGCACCTCGGGATCCATGCGCCACGCCGGCGAGTTGTCGAGCACGGTCACACCGGCGGCGGCGAAACGCGGCGCCAGCGCACGACTGGACGTCGCACCCGACGAGAACAACGCGATGTCGAGACCGCTGGGGTCGGCCAACTCGGCGTCTTCAACGGTGACGGAGCCGCCCTTCCACGGCAGGGTGCTTCCCGCCGAACGAGCCGAGGCGAAGAAACGAATCTCCTCGATGGGAAAGTTCCGCTCGGCCAACAGCGTGCGCATGACGCCGCCGACTTGCCCCGTTGCACCCACTACTCCGATACGCATGGGGCG
>SYCH01000186.1 GCA_005787025.1 Actinomycetota bacterium
GGGCATCACCCAGAACTCGGTGATGGAGATCGGCCGCGATCTGGGCATCGACATCCGCGTCGACAACATCGCACGCAGCGATCTGTACATCGCCGACGAGATCTTCGTGTGCGGAACCGCCGCCGAGGTGAGCGCCGTGAACTCGGTGGATGATCGTTCGGTGCCGGCCCCCGGCCCGGCCACCACCGCGATCGGTCAGATGTACGCGCGCGTGGTGCGGGGTCAAGAGGCCAAGTACTCGCACTGGTGCGAACTGGTCAAGTAGCCCTTCGTCCTCGCGACGAGAGTCAGCGGGTCGCGTTGCGGCGGCGGGCCGCCATGCCGGCCAGGCATTCGAAGGCCAGTCGGTGCGCCACGTTCACGGTGAGCTCGCTCACGTCGTAGGCCGGCGCCACTTCCACGATGTCGACGCCCACCACGTCGTGTTCCACGCACAACGTGCGCACCATGCGCAACAGATCGGACGACAAGATGCCACCCGGTTCGGGTGTGCCGGTGCCCGGGGCGAAAGCAGGGTCCAGGCTGTCGACGTCGATCGAGATGTACAGGTGATCGGCCGAGGCCAGAGCCTCGCGCACCGCGTCGTCCATGACCGCCTTGAAGCCACGGTTCCAGATCTCGTCCATGGTGTGCCACCGCATGCCCTGTTCACCCATCCAGTCGAACACTTCCTTCGGCGGCCAGTAACCGCGCAGCCCGACCTGCACGAAGTTGGGTCCGGGTATGGCACCCGACTCGATCAAGCGACGCATCGGTGTGCCGTGACTGGCGAGGTTGCCGTCGATGATGTTGGCGGTGTCGGCGTGAGCGTCGAAATGCACCATGCCCACCTTGCCGAATCCCTTCACCTCGGCCACCGCGGTGGCGGCCGGCCAGGTGATGCTGTGATCGCCGCCGAGGACGATGGGGACGATCCCGCGCCCCGCCACTTCCTTCACGCGCGTCTTGATGTTCGCGTGACTGGTGGCGGTGTCGGCGTGGGGGCAATACGCGTCGCCGAAGTCGACCACTTCGAGCCAGTCGAAGATCTCGATGCCCAAATCCATGTGGTAGGTGCCGGGTTCGTACGCCTGTGAACGAATGGCCCGCGGGCCGAAGCGGGCGCCGGGACGATTCGTGGTGGCGATGTCGAAGGGAGCGCCAACGATGGCCACGTGTGGCTTCCACTCGTCGAGCATTTCGGGATCGGGAAGAAACGGCCGTTGACCGAAGGTGGACAAACCACCGAACACGTAACCGAGTTCCAATTGCTCGCGCATGCCGGGGGAGAGTTCGCGCTGGGGGTCGCTCATGCGCGCACCCTACCGACGCGCGCGAGATCGAACATCGGGTCGAAACGCAAGAGAGCCCCGAGGGCGCTGCCGGTTTCCCAGCGCTCCGCTCGGGGCTTCTCCGTTCGAGAATCCACCAGTACGCGACCTCCGGTTGTTACCCTTCCTTCGCTCACTTGATTCGCCCGTCGGAGTTGCCCCCGGCGGGCGAATTGCCATTTCCGGCCCCGACGCATGGTTGCCCTGTCGCCGATTCCGGACCTCCCCTTCGGTTTCCCGTCGGATCGGAGTGGACTCTCTCCCGAGGCGCCGACTCATCGAATTGCGGTGGTGGTTCCGAGTTTCCCCAGTTCCATCTCCGTCGAGACTCGCGTGGTCGCCGCCGTGGTGACACCACTATGCCCGTCGCGTTTCCGCAGGTCAAGAGGTATTTTTGTACCCACAGGGTTATCCCCCGACTTTCTCACTTGTGCACAAGACGGGCTGGTTTATGCACCGTCCATCCACAGTGATGTCCACAGAAAACGGACCCGTCCGCCACGTCCACGTTGACGCAAGAGCCTCGAGCCGGTTGACTGACGAGTGATGAACGCCGTGACCGCACCCCGCATCGCAACCGTCGTTGCGTCGATCATCATTATTCGATAGCGCACGGGCTCGTTCTCGTGCGCAGTCAGCCGCCTCCGGGGCGGCTTTTCTGTTTCTCGGGAACGACTCACGGCACCATTCACAGCACGACGAAACACGACACGACGAAGAAGTGACGGAACAAACATGAGCAACATGATCGAAGTATTCGACACCACACTGCGCGACGGATTGCAGGTGGAGGGAGTCTCGGCGTCGGTGGAGGACAAACTGCGCATCGCCGAGCAGTTGGACTCTCTCGGAGTGCACTTCATCGAAGGTGGATGGCCGGGTGCGAACCCGAAGGACATCGAGTTCTTCGCCCGCGCCGTGAAGGAACTGAAGCTCTCCTCCAGCACGCTCGTGGCGTTCGGCTCCACGCGACGCCCCAAGGGCAAGGTCGACGACGACGCCACGCTGCGTCACCTCATCGAAGCCGGCACCAGCGCGGTGTGCATCGTGGCCAAGAGCTGGGACTACCACGTGCTGAACGCGTTGCAGACCACGCTCGACGAGGGCGTGGCGATGATCGCCGATTCCGTGGAGTACCTGCACGGTCACGGTCGCCACGTGCTGGTGGACATGGAGCATTTCTTCGACGGCTTCAAGCGCAACGAGGAGTTCGCTCTGCGCGCGTTGGAGGCCGCCGTCGTGAAGGGCGCCAGTCATCTGGTGTTGTGCGACACCAACGGGGGAAGCCTGCCCCACGAGGTGCAAGAGATCGTCGCGTCGGTGAAGCGTCACGTGGGTGACGACGTCGTCATCGGAATCCATTGTCACGACGACACCGGATGCGCCGTGGCCAACAGCATGGCCGCCGTGCTCAGCGGTGCGCGTCACGTACAGGGAACGTTGAACGGTCTGGGCGAGCGCACGGGCAACACGAACCTCACCACCGTGATCCCGAACCTGCAGTTGAAGTTGGGGTACGAGTGCCTGCCGGAGGGTCGCCTCGAGCGCATCACGGCCGTCAGCAACCACGTGGCCGAGGTGTTGAACCGCCCTCTCAACCCGCAGGCCCCCTATGTGGGCTCGGGCGCGTTCGCGCACAAGGCCGGTCTGCACGTCAGCGCCATCGTGCGAGCGAAGGACGCCTACGAACATGTCGATCCCGAACTGGTGGGCAACGGCACGCGCTTCGTGGTCAGCGAGATGGCCGGCAAGGCCACCATCGCCATCAAGGCCGAGGAACTCGGTCTCACCATGGACGGTCCGGCCGTCAATCAGGTCATCGACGACCTGAAGCGTCTCGAGCACGAGGGTTACCACTTCGAGGCGGCCGACGCGTCGCTCGAGTTGCTCATGCGCCGTGCCACGGGCTGGGCGCAGCCGTACTTCCGCGTCGAGAGCATGCGGGTGATCACGGACGAGTCCGCCACCGGTTCGTTCACCACCGAAGCCACGGTGAAGGTGTGGGTCGGACCCGAGGGCTCGGCCACCCGTCACGTTCACACCGCCGAGGGCACCGGACCCGTGACCGCCATCGACACCGCTCTGCGGGCCGCGGTCTCGCAGGCTCATCCGAATGTCGATCGCATCCACTTGACCGACTACAAGGTGCGCATCCTCGATGGTGGATCCGCCACGGGTGCCGTCACCCGCGTTCTGATCGACGCCACCGACGGTGAGCGCTCGTGGACGACCATCGGCGTCAGCCCGAACATCATCGAAGCTTCCTGGCGGGCCCTGGAGGAATCGTTGGTGTACGGACTCCTGCACGCCGACGCCTGAGCGAATACGGTAGGGACGATGTCCGCACCCAA